>WREE01000115.1 GCA_009779515.1 Symbiobacteriaceae bacterium | reverse complement strand
CGATGGGCTTTTACGTATTGCCGCCAATAGCGAAGGTTGTTTAGCGGGCAGCGAAGTGAGCATTGAGCTGCAGCGTCCCCTGCTAGAGATCGAAAACAATCTGGTGGTTAGCGGCAGTCATGATACTGCCTTGGATTTAATATCGGTTTGGCTGCAAAAGCTCTTCCCCGGTGAAGCCCTCAGCTGTAGCCATGTAGGCTCCCTGACCGGTCTTCTGACTTTGGGTAAAGGTGAGTGCCACTTAGCAGGGACGCATCTTTTGGATGAAGAGGATGGCAGCTATAATGGGCATGCTCTTAAGCGCTACCTGCCGGGGCAAGAGGTGGCGCTCATCCATGTAGCTCAGCGGGTGCAAGGGTTAATGGTACCTAAGGGCAATCCCGGAGGGATAAGGGGTATCCGCGATTTGGTGGGGGACGGTATCCGTTTTGTCAACAGGCAAAGAGGGGCCGGAACCCGACTGCTTTTGGATATGTTCCTTCATAAAGAGGGGTTAAGCCCCCAGGATATATATGGCTACGACCATGAGGAGTTTACCCACTTAGCAGTGGCGGCAGCGGTTGCCGGAGGCAGCGCCGATGTGGGCTTAGGCATCTTGGCGGCAGCTCTCTCTTTTGGTCTGGATTTTATCCCTGTTGCCGATGAAGATTATGAACTGGCACTATGGGCAGAGGATTTAAGGCTGCCCCAAGTGCAGCATTTGCTGGCAGTGCTGCGAGACCCGTTATTTCAGGAGGAGCTGCGGCAGATGGGTGGTTATCGGCTGGAGAGAAGCGGGGAAGTGCGCTTGGTGTAAGGTGGATAAAGATATAGAGAGGGGTAAAAAATATGGAGCAACTCGTTTTTCGTGCCGGAGTTATTACTGCCAGCGACAAAGGCTCAGTAGGCTTCCGGGAAGACCGTTCGGGACCGCGTATTAAGGAGATGCTGGAAAGTATCGGTATGGAAGTGGTTTTGAGCCGCATAGTGCCGGATGAAGTCGAAGAAATAGCCGCCCTCTTGCGAGAGGCGGCGGATGATCTTCGGCTGGATTTAGTGGTTACTACAGGTGGGACTGGGCTTACTCCTCGGGATATAACTCCCCAGGCTACCCGAATGGTTATCGACTACGAAGTGCCGGGTATGGCCGAAGCGATGCGCGCCGAAGGGCTAAAATATACACCGCGAGCGATGCTTTCCCGGGGCATAGTGGGGGTGCGTCGCTTTACCCTGGTGGTTAACTTGCCAGGCTCCGAGAAAGCAGTCAGCGAAAACCTGGCTGTCTTGCTCCCGGTTTTAGACCATGCCCTGGCCATGTTACGTAACGCTTCCGCAGACTGCGCCAGAGAGTAGAAGCCCCCATCTAGCAGAGTAGTAGCCCATGAACTGCGTTCACACAGAGTATGATACATACAGGCTTCTACTCCACCACGCGACCGCGTGGTTCTGGAACGTAGTTCCAGTAAGCACAGGCGGGCTTTGCCTGCCGTAGCGACCG
Organism: Symbiobacteriaceae bacterium; assembly: GCA_009779515.1. Lineage (GTDB taxonomy): Bacteria > Bacillota > JAAYKD01 > JAAYKD01 > WRDA01 > WREE01. The sequence goes on along the minus strand of WREE01000115.1, from coordinate 4,888 downwards.
GGGGTTTGGGGGCGGGTAGCCCCCATCTAGCAGAGTAGAAGCCCCCATCTAGCTGATGTTAACTCTCCAGTTTCAACGTTACTTTGCGGGTGTATTTGCCTACGTCCCGGGTAGCTGCCCCCAGGGAAGCTGCTCTAAAGAGGGCTTCTTTGTGCTCAGGTAGCCACAAAGTGCCTGCCAGGTGAGTTACCGGCAACCCTGCGAAGGCTTGGGGATAGAGAGGAGTGCTTGGTCCGATCAGCCAGAGCTCCCGAGCATGATGGCAGAGGGAGACAACATCTTCGAAAGATTCGTTGAGAAAGGAGCTGCCAGTGATTAAGACTAAATCGCACTGAGGTAGCAGCTCTGCTTGCCTTTCTTCCAGTTCAATACCTTCACCCGGGGCGCCACGGTCAAAAATGATCAGGCGTGCCGCTTTATCTTTCACTGTCTGGTTAAGAGCGTGGATATTGCCGATCATCCCCACCATATCCGAACTCCGTATCTGTACGGCGTCCCGGGCTTCGGCTATCTCCAGCCCGGGAATTATCTGGTAGTTAGCCGCAGCGTTGATCACGGCAAAGCCCACCGCTCGGCGCACCGCATCTTCGGTATGCAAAGCCCAGTTAGCGATGTCGGCGGCTGAGGTACCGAGAGCCTCTACCGCAATAGGGTAGACGGCGCTGCAGGTGCACAGCTCCTCAATGAGCAGCAGAGCCGTGCCCAGAGCGCCGTCGTCCAGTTCGACGACAATTAAGGAAAGGCCAAAGACCATATCTTTGACGTAGCGGTTAGCCAGCGTAGGTAAGGCTGCTTCCAGAATTTTGGAGGTTGTCTTCATGTAAGTTGCCGCTCCTTTTTATAAGGTTTCTACCAGGCTTAACGGCAGGCAGGCGACGCGCGCCAGCTCCTCGATATAGAGCAGACGCAAGGAGGTTTGGTAGACGCTTTTTAGCCGCTCCTCGGTGATTATCTCCTCGCACCGGCCGCTCTCCAAGGTACCTTGAGCGCTTAAGATGGCGGCCTTTCCTCCCAACAGCAGGGCGTGGTCGGGATTATGCGTGGTGATGACTACTCCGTAACCTTGTTCGGCTAAAGAGTGGATCATCCGCAGCACCCGGTGCTGATTGCCGTAATCTAAATGGGCTGTCGGCTCATCAAAAAGCAGAGCTCGAGGCTTCTGGGTTAAGGCTCGGGCGATCATCGCTTGTTGACGTTCGCCACCGCTGATTTCCGTGTAGGAGCGGAGCGCCAGGTGCTCGATGGCAAGCTGCCGCAACACTTCCAGGGCAGCCTCTTCGTCCTCGGCGGTGGGCTGAGCAAAGAGACCAATATTGGGAGCGCGCCCCATCATGGTGAAGTGTAAAACAGTATAGTCAAAAGCCGGGGTGTGGGCTTGAGGGACATAAGCGATGATGCGGGAAACTTCCCGGGGGGAGAGGGTGGCAAGGGCACGCCCCGCCAGCAGGATTTTGCCACTACTGGGCTTGAGCAGGGCTGCCATGCAGTTTAAGAGGGTGCTTTTACCGGCACCGTTAGGACCAAGGATAGAGAGAATCTCCCCTTCCTGCAAGGTTAAGAAAACCCCTGCGAGGATGAGGCGGGAGCTGCCGACATAGCTAAAGGTAAGGTCTTGGACTTCGTAGATCATTGCAGCCGCTTCCTTTGACGATAGAGCAACAAGGCGTAAAAAGGAGCGCCAATCAGCCCGGTGAGAATACTAATCGGCATTTCGGCAGTGGTAATAGTGCGGGTTACGGTATCTACCACCAGGAGGAAGATGGCGCCGATTAAAAAAGCGATCGGCAGTAGACGGGGGTTGCTGGGTCCCACCAGCATGCGACCAAAGTGAGGAATGACGAGCCCCACCCAGCCGATAGTTCCCGAGATACAGACACTGCTGGCGGTGAGCAGGGTAGCGCAGGCAACCGCCAAATAGCGGGTACCCTGGACATTAGCCCCCAGGGATTTGGCTTCTTGCTCCCCCAAAGAAAGGATATCGATCCACCACGAGAGGCGTAAAAGCAGCAGCAAAGGGATCAGGATGACAGGCAAAATAGGCAGCATCGCCTCCATTCTAATGTAGGAGAAGCTGCCCATCGTCCAGTAGGTAATAGCGGCTAACTGGGAAGTAGGGTCGGCGACATAACGAATATAGCCCATAATCGAAGACATTAAACCTCCGACGATGATGCCGCTCAAGACCAGCATGATATGGGATTCGCTGCGCATGAGGCGGGGGATGGTGACCGTGGCAATCACTGCCACCAAACCGCCGCAAAAAGCGAAGAGTTGGATGTAGGTGGCGCTTAGGGAGAGTAAGATAGCGGAAGCTGCCCCAATGCTGGCACCTGCCGATACTCCCAGGAAATCAGGTGATACCAGGGGGTTTTTAAAAATACCCTGGTAGGTAGCCCCCGAGATGGCTAACGAACCGCCCACCATCATGGAAGCCAGGATACGGGGTAGGCGCAAGCCTACCACCACACTTTCGGTCAGGGGTGTCCAGTCCCGGGTGGCACCAGTGGCTACGCCGTAAAGGATGCGTAGAGATTCCCCAGGGGTAACCGGGTATTTGCCTACGCAAAGGCAGTAGATGAATAAAATGGGTAGCAAGAGCACAAGCACCCCGAGGATGAGATAGAACTTCCTGCGGTCACGACGGATACCTGTAGTAGGAAGACGAGATGCTTTATTAGGCTCGAGCACGAATTAGTAACCTAGTAAATCCGGATTAACATCAGTTCGGAAAATAGCACGGTAAAAATCGACTACCGCCGCATCAAACTCCTCACGGGAGAGTTTGTCGGGATACATAGTGTGAACCATCCATAATACTCCCAGGCAAGTGGTGATGCCGGGGAATTCCCAGGAATCCATTTGGCTGGGCACTAGCAAAACCTTGCCGTTTTGCATGGCTTTCAGGTTCGCCCAGGCCGGATCTTGGAGGAGTTCCTCCACATAGCTAGCGGTGGTGGTTAAGAAGATAACGTCGGGATCCCAGGCGAAGATTTGTTCAATACCGGCGTCTACCCAGGCAGCGGCACTGGTAAGCTCGGGGTGAGCGGCGACTATGCTGATACCACCGGCATTTTCGATCATTTTGGACTGCATTTGCTCACCATGGGCTATGCGGCCCGGGGAACTGCCCATCAGGATAGCAGAGACCCGCTCCTCGGCGGGAATATCGGCTACCAAAGCGCGGGCACGATCTAAGACAGCATGAAACTCCGCTAAAGCAGCAGTGGCTTGTTCTTCGCGGTTTAGGGCTACTCCCAACAGGGTGATAGCTTGGATAACATCCTCTTCATTTTCGGCAAAAAGAGCAATGGCGGGAATGCCCAGCTTGGTAACCCCTTCAATACCCTCAAGTTCCGTACCCCGGGCGATATAGAGGTCTGGCTTTTGGGTAGCGATGGCTTCGAGATCCACCGAGCCACGACCCACGAAGCCAATATCGGCAATAGGGGGGTGGACATAGCGCAGGAAGTTGCCGAAGGCTGCTAGATTACCGGCGGAGATAAGATCATGACCAGAGACGGCAAAGACCAGAGAGCCAGCTCCTCCCCAGGCGAAAGCCACACTCTGGGTATCTTTATATACTTCGACTTCGCGACCGAGCATATCGATGACAGTCATCATTTCCCGAGGGGAAGTGTCGGGAGAGGTGGGTGATTCGGTTACCAGGGTGGCATCTTCACCGTAGCCTCGAGAGGTGTCCAAAGAGATAGCATTGGCCGCTTCATTCCATTCCACGGCAAAGTTAAGCGCCTCACCCACACTGCGAAGTCCGAAATAGTTATAACCATCGATGTTGTAAGCTACCAGGTCTAACAGACTGATGATAACGACAGAGGCGTCAGTTTCTTGGCTTTCGGCCAGGATGACCTGAGAAGCGGTAGGCACAGCCACCTTAGCTGTCTCCCCTGGGGCAGTCATTTCGTTACCGACAGGGGTGTAGGATTCTCCAACAACCAGCATAATGCTGTTGGTGGCGGCATCGAAATCTACCCCAAACTGCTTAACACTGCCGGAGAGAACAAAGGCAAGGTCACGCAGCTTAAAATAGTTGTTGCCTCCGATGTTATAGGCGTCGAAAGCAACTAGCGCGCCGTTGACCAGAACGGTGGAAGCTGTGGGGGTAGCGTTGGTGTTGGCTGCCAGAACAGGTAGCACGGAAGTAGTCAGCAACACCAGGGAGAGAAGCAGAGCGAGGGCTTTTTGCATGGTGATGGTCATTCCCTTTCGTTTTTTAATTTGGCAATGGTGCAGTATTGCCTCAAAGAGACCGATCATCCCACAACAAAACAAGCGTCTTCCTTTCCAAACGCGGGAGGCGCCCCAGTCTCCCAAGGGCACCCAGGCTTATGTCGTGACTTCGCAAGCAGGACATAAGCTCGGAATACTGCAGAGCAAGCATAACACGTAAGCCTTAACAGTGTCAAGAATGATGATAAGGTAGGAAGGCGTTAAAGGCTTGCCGGGTGCTACCATTTAAGGTAACACCCGGCAAGTCTAAAGAGCGGAGTAGTACTTAAGTTTGACATTCTCTGGGTGAAGGCAGTTCAAAGAGCGTCTATTTACTTGCTTCAGTTTGTTTTTCTTTGCGCAGACCCAGCACCGCCAGGAGTGAACCAGCCAAGGCGGCTCCCAGAGTGAAAATCCACAAACTTTGGTTGCTTTCCACTCCAGTATAAGGCATTTTGTTTAAAGGAGTTGGGGGATCGGTGATTACCACCAGGTCGTCATTATCTTCAGGAGTTTCCTCTCTCTGAGGCTCTTCCTCTCCAGGGTTAAAGCCGCCAGTGGGAATTCCCGGATCGGAGATAACAATGAGAGGCGGTGGGTCCTCGGTTAAGATAGTAGTGGGAGGAGGCTCATTGAAAGTGATATTCTCAAAAGGACCCTG
>WREE01000114.1 GCA_009779515.1 Symbiobacteriaceae bacterium | reverse complement strand
ACGGGTAAGTAAAGGAGTGGCTTTCTTTGATTAAGAAACCGAGTGCTAACGCGGCGCGAAAAAATCGCCATGCTCGCGTGCGCAAAAGAATTACTGGCACTTCTAACAAACCCCGTTTAAATGTCTTTCGCAGCAATCAGCATATATATGCCCAAATCATCGATGATAGCCAAGGCTTTACTTTAGCGGCAGCTTCCACCCTAGATGAGGAGTTTCAAGCCAAAGGGAGTTCTGGGGGCAATATTGAAGCTGCTAAGGTAGTAGGGGAGCTCATCGCCAAGCGCGCCCAGGAGAAAGGGATTACCACGGTGGTTTTTGATCGCGGTGGCTACCTTTACCATGGTCGTGTTGCGGCTCTGGCTGATGCGGCCCGGGCAGGGGGCTTGCAGTTTTAAGCAACGGGTAAGCGTAGCGAGCCGCAAGGGTCTATAAGGAGGAACGATTATGGAACGTATGGATATTGCTGCCATGGAGCTCACCGAAAAGGTGGTCTCAGTGGGTCCGGTATCGAAAACTGTTAAAGGTGGACGGATTCGCCGCTTTCGCGCTTTAGTCGTGGTGGGAGACCAAAATGGTCATGTGGGCGCCGGAGTCGGTAAAGCCCGGGAAGTGCAGGATGCTATCCGCAAAGGTAAAGATGATGCCATAAAAAATTTGGTCGCCATTCCTCGGGTGGGAACTACTGTCCCTCATGAGGCTCTGGGGCGTTATGGCTCCGGTCAGGTTCTCATCAAGCCGGCTGCTCCGGGAACCGGAGTTATCGCCGGCGGTCCCGTGCGAGCTGTTTTGGAATCAGCAGGGGTGCGCGATATACTAACCAAATCTCACGGCTCTTCCAACCCTATCAACCAGGTGCGCGCTACCTTACAGGCTTTAACGCAAATGAAGACTGTGGAACAAGTTGCTCGCCTGCGAGGTAAGAGTGTGGAAGAGATCCTGGGGTAAGGGGGAGCATGGTCATGAACCAACTTAAGATAACTTTAGTGCGAGGCTTCGGCGGTAAGCCGGATAAGCAACGCAAAATAGCCCATGCCTTAGGTTTATACCGTAAAGAGCAGGTGGTTTACCGGGAAGACAGCCCTGTTACCCGGGGTATGATTGCTAAAATCTCCCATCTCCTTAAGGTAGAACCCCATGAGGGCGAGATAGGGAGGGTAGGAGAATGAAGCTTCACGAACTGCAACCGGCTCCCGGCTCGCGCAAAAGCTCGCGGCGGGTAGGTCGAGGTATTGGTTCCGGACGAGGTAAGACCTCCACCCGAGGTCATAAAGGTCAGTGGTCAAGAGCCGGCGGCGGAGTGCGTCCCGGTTTCGAAGGCGGCCAGATGCCTCTTACCCGGAGACTGCCCAAAGTTGGCTTTAACAATCCCTTTAAAAAAGAATTTCAACTGGTTAATGTCAAGTTCTTGTCCCGTTTCGATGCCGGTGCCGTCGTCGATCCCCTGCAGCTTTTCCTTTTAGGGCTCGTCAACGATGTTACCACCCCCATTAAGATCTTAGGACACGGCGAACTAGATAGGGCATTGACGGTACGCGCCCACAAGTTCAGCGCATCTGCGGTGGCTAAAATTGCTTCCGCAGGCGGCAAAGCCGAGGTGATTTGATGTTTGCCACCCTGGCTAACGCTTGGAAAATCATCGAACTACGCAAAAAAATTCTGTTTACCCTGTTACTCTTGGTTATCTACCGCATAGGTGCCCATATACCTACCCCCAGCTTCAACCCAGCGGCAGTCTCCGGTATCTTCAACTCCTCCACCGATCTTCTGGGCTTTTTAAACGTCATGTCTGGTGGTGCCTTGGGCAACATGTCTCTCTTTGCCTTGGGTGTAGGGCCTTACATTACCTCCTCAATTATCATCCAACTCCTGACTATGGTTATCCCTTCCTGGGAGGAGATGCAAAAAGAGGGTGGGCAGGAGGTTCAGCGCAAGTTTCAGGAGTATACTCGTTACGGCACCGTGGTGCTGGCTATGTTGCAAGGGTATGCTACCGCTTACGGCTTAAACGCCCAATATCCGGGGACGGTGCTCAACCCTTCCATGGCTACTTATTCGCTCATTGCTATCAGTTGGACAGCTGGAGCGGTTCTGCTGATGTGGCTGGGTGAGTATATGTCCGACCGAGGGGTGGGGAGCGGTATCTCCATCATCATCTATGCTGGTATTATTTCCCGTTTACCCAGTGCCGTAATCAGCATTATTCAGTCCATGATGAGCGGGGAAACAGCCTTCTGGCAACCTATTTTGCTGATCATCGCTGCTGCTGCGACTATTGCCGGCGTCGTCTTTATCACCGAAGGGGTGCGCCGCATTCCCGTGCAGTATGCCAAACGCACAGTAGGGCGCCGGGTTTACGGGGGGCAAGCCACCCATATCCCCTTTAAAGTTAACCAGGCTGGTGTTTTACCGGTCATCTTTGCTTCCAGCTTACTCATGTTTCCAGGTACCATTCTTTCCTTCATCAACCAAAACTGGGCTGCCAGTTTTAACGAAGCTTTTAAGTGGGGTTCCTTCTGGCATACGGTGGTTTACCTGCTTCTCATTTTGTTCTTCAGCTATTTTTACACCGCTATGCAGTTTAACCCGGTGGATGTTTCGAAGAATATGCAAAAAAATGGTGGCTTTGTCCCGGGTATCCGCCCCGGACGCCCCACCAGCGACTACTTAACTCGAATTATGGATCGCCTTACCTTAACCGGAGCTATCTTCCTCTGTGGCTTAGTTGTCCTCCCCAATCTGCTCATGGTCCTCACCGGCATTGAATCCGGCTTCGGGGGCACAGCTATCCTCATTGCGGTGGGTGTTGCCTTAGAAACCATGAAACAGATCGAATCCCAAGTTACCGAACGCTGGTATACCGGCTTTTTAGGTTAAAGGGAGGTACCATAACATGATTATCATTTTAATGGGTCCCCCGGGAGTGGGGAAAGGGACGCAAGCCGAAGAGCTAATCAGCGAGTATGGGTTAACCCATATCTCCACCGGAGATATGTTTCGCGCTGCCGCCGCCGAAGAAACTACTTTAGGGCTGAAAGCCAAAGAGTACATGGATACAGGACAGCTGGTTCCCGATGATGTGACTATAGGTATTGTGCGGGAGCGTTTGCAAAAACCCGATTGTGCTAAAGGGTGCCTCTTAGATGGCTTCCCCCGCACTATTCCTCAGGCAGAGGCTCTCGATGACCTTTTACTCCACAACCACCGGGAGATTACCACCGTTCTCTACTTCGATCTCCCCAAAGAGCTTTTAGTTCAGCGTCTCAGCGGCAGGCAGGTATGCCGCAGCTGCAACGCTACCTTCAATATCCATCATGCCCCCTCCAAGGTCCCCGGCATTTGCGACAGCTGTGGTAGCGAACTTTATATACGTGACGACGACAAAGAGGAAACAGCCAGGCGGCGCCTGGATGTTTACGAAATGAACACCGCTCCTTTGGTAGATTACTATCTCGATAGTAAGAGGCTAACGGAGATTGATGCCGGTGGTACCCCTAAGGAAGTAGCTGCCAAGGTGCGGCAATCTCTTGCTGCATTTATATGATTGCAATTCGTAATAACTACGAGCTTTCTTTAATGCGGGAAGCAGGTCGTATTGTTGCCCTAGTTCTACAGGAAATGAAGCACCTGGTAGCCCCGGGAGTAACTACCGGGGAGCTAGACCGGCGAGCTCTAGAAGTAATCCGGGAACATGGCGCGACTGCCAGCTTTCTGGGCTACCGTGGTTTTCCCGCCAGCCTTTGCGTATCAGTCAATGAGGAAGTGGTTCATGGCATTCCGGGAGAGCGCATCCTTGCCGCTGGGAACATTGTCTCCATCGATGTAGGGGTGTATCACCAAGGGTATCATGCTGATGCCGCGGTTACTCTCCCAGTAGGAGAGATACCAACTGAGTGGGCGCGCTTACTGCAGGTTACAGCGACCTCCCTGGAACAGGGCATCGCTGCTGCTCAGGAGGGAAACCGCATCTATGATATAGCTAAAGCTGTGCAAGCATGGGTAGAAGCTGCGGGTTTCAGTGTGGTGCGAGATCTCTGTGGTCACGGCGTTGGGAGTTCCTTGCACGAAGCTCCCGATGTTCCTAACTTCGTGAGCACCATCAAAGGACCGCGTTTACAATCCGGTATGGTTTTAGCTATTGAACCTATGGTGAACATGGGTAAAGCCCAGGTGTATACCGCCTCTAACCAGTGGACGGTAGTAGCAGCCGATGGTTTACCTTCGGCCCACTTCGAACATACAATAGCTATTACTCCTCAGGGTGCTCAAATCCTGACCCTTCCCTAGATAACGGCTGTGCTAAAGGAGGAAAAACGGTATGTCACAAAAAGACAAGGATGACGTTATTAAAATTGAAGGCACGGTCGTGGAGCCGTTGCCCAATGCTATGTTTCGGGTAGAGCTGGAAAACGGTCACAAGGTGTTAGCTCATGTCTCTGGCAGGTTGAAACTCAACTCTATTCGCATTCTCACCGGAGACCGGGTAAGGCTGGAGCTCTCTCCTTACGACCTTAGTCGTGGCCGCATTACTTATCGTTTGAAGTAGGAGATGAAACTATATGAAGGTTCGGACATCGGTGAAGGCCATGTGCGAAAAGTGCAAGATTATCAAAAGGCACGGGCGGGTTATGGTCATCTGCGAAAACCCTAAGCACAAGCAGAAACAAGGGTGAGGGGTTTGGCGCTGACCTTAAAACACCCCAAGGTGTGGAGGCGAGAACCCCCCAGGCATCATAGAAGATTTATATTTGGAGGTGGCTGTTAAGGATGGCACGTATCGCAGGTGTTGACCTGCCACGAGACAAACGGGTCGAAGTTGCTCTAACATACATATATGGTATTGGGCTTACCACATCCCAGAAGCTGTTGGCAGGTACCGGGGTTAACCCCGACACCAGAGTGCGGGATCTTTCGGAGAACGATCTGGCACGCCTGAGAGAGAAGATCGACCATGAGGTGCGGGTAGAAGGAGACTTACGTCGGGAAGTGGCAGCGAATATTAAACGCTTAGTAGATATTGCTTGCTACCGAGGCTTAAGGCATCGCCGGGGTCTTCCGGTGCATGGACAACGCACTAAAACCAACGCTCGCACCCGTAAAGGTCCCAAACGGGGTTCCTCCGGGAGAAGGAAATAGCCTAAAGGAGGGCAACGCTAAATGGCAAGAACCAGAACTGTGCGCACCAGGCGTCGCGAACGTAAAAATATCGAAAGCGGCATAGTGCATATTCAGTCTACATTTAACAACACTATTATTACCATTACCGATAAAGCAGGTAACGCCATCTCCTGGGCAACAGCCGGAGGGATGGGTTTTCGAGGTTCCAAGAAAAGCACCCCGTTCGCTGCTCAGCAGGCGGCAGAAAAAGCTGCCAAAGCTGCTATGGAGCATGGTCTCCGGGAGGTAGATGTGATGGTGAAAGGTCCGGGTTCCGGGCGGGAAGCGGCTATCCGTTCCCTGCAGGCTGCCGGTCTGGAAGTAAGCGCCATCAAAGATGTCACCCCGGTACCCCATAACGGTTGCCGTCCACCCAAACGGCGCAGGGTCTAAAAGGAGGTAGGGTACGATGGCAAGATATACAGGACCGGTTTGTCGCCTCTGTCGTCGCGAGGGGGTAAAACTTTTCCTCAAGACCGACCGTTGTTTCACCGGCAAGTGTTCCTTCGACCGCCGCCCCACCCCTCCGGGTCAGCACGGTCAGGGGCGTCGCAGCAAACAAACCGACTACGGTCTGCATCTGCGGGAAAAGCAGAAAACGCGCCGTATCTACGGGGTTTTAGAAGGTCAATTTCGCGGTTATTTTGTGGAAGCCAAACGGCGCAAAGGGGTTACTGGCGAGCAGTTACTGCGAATTCTGGAGAGCCGCTTAGATAACATTGTCTTCCGTCTGGGCTTTGCCGGAAATCGTATTGAAGCACGCCAGTTGGTGCGTCACGGGCATTTTCTGGTGAATAATCGTCGGGTAGATATTCCCTCCTTCCAATGCAAAGCAGGGGATGTTATCGCGCTGGCGTCGAAAAGCCGTGACAGCCTGAAGTTTAAATCTTTAATCGATAATTTGGGGCTACGTCCTGTTCCCGCATGGTTGCAACTGGATCAAGAAGGGTGTAAAGGGACAGTGTTGCATCTTCCTGCTCGCGATGAGATCGACGTTCAGGTGGCAGAGCATCTTATTGTCGAGCTCTATTCCCGCTAAAGGAAGCGTATATTGGCAAAGGGGGGTTTATGAGCTATGCTGGAAAAGATCGACCGCCCTCGCATCGATGTTGTGGAGCACGACAACACCAGGTATTATGGTAGGTTCATTGTGGAACCGCTGTACCGTGGATATGGTCACACCATAGGCAACTCTATGCGGCGCATTCTGCTGTCCAGTATCCCCGGT
>WREE01000113.1 GCA_009779515.1 Symbiobacteriaceae bacterium | reverse complement strand
CGTACATATCTTTCCATTCCTGGTCGATTTCCGCAAAGGCTTTATCCCGCATGGAGCGGCCGCGCCAGTAGGGAATTATTTCTTCGCCATAAATTCGGCGGTCATCTGGAGTAACGGCATAATTAGCCATTTCCCGGCTGTTGAGGATGTCCAAGTCCTCCAGGGAGTGGCAGGTAAGCTCGGGAAAAGTAGGTACTACCATGGGAGCTGGTCCTCTCTCGCCCACGATGAGTTCATCTTCCCCGAGGTATATGCTTTTGTGGGTGCAAAGGTGAAGGAAGTTGCGAGCACGCATTACCGGTAGGGAATACTTGCCATCGTTCTCCCGGTAAAAGTTAGTGGTTAAGACGGCGCGCTCGGCAGTAAGTGCCGGAGGTGTATTCAAGCTGCGGCTACGTAGGCGCTCTACCCGGGAATTCATGGGGGTAACCTCCTTAAGGGGTTTCGAAGTTGATAATGTCCTTAGCCAACTGCAGCTCTGAGGGGGTAGGTGGTGTAATATGCTCCAACTGGTAGGCTCTGCCTAAAGCGCGGTACTTACCCTGGGGTAAGTTGTGGTAAGGAATGAAGTCCACGGGGTAGGGTAGAGAGCGGATAAAGCTAGCCATTTCCTGGAGCTCTGGGACGCTGTTGTTGATACCAGGTATTAACGGAACACGGATGATGACTTGGGCTTGGAGAGTTGCCAGCAGTTGCAAGTTGCTTAAAATCAGTTCGTTATCCACTCCGGTATAGTGCCGGTGTTTAGCAGTGTCCATGATTTTCAGATCGTAGAGGAAGAGGTCGCAGAAGGGTGCCACAGCAGCTATAACCGAAGGGGGGGCATAGCCGGAGGTATCTACGGTACAATGCACCTCTTCTTTTTTGAGCAGAGACAGTAACTGGAGAAGGAACTCCGGCTGGGCGAGGGGTTCCCCTCCTGAAAAGGTCACCCCACCACCGGATTGGTCAAAGAAAGAACGGTCTCTGAGCAAACGTTGCACTAGAGGCAGGGCTGACACCTCTTCGCCGCACCATAGACGCGCTCCCGTGGGGCAAGCCTTAGCACACTGCCCGCAGGAAAGGCACAGCTTTTCCTGATACATTACTTCCCTTAAAGGGCTTTGGCTTTCCGGATTGTGGCACCAGGAACAGCCTAAAGGGCACCCTTTAAAAAAGACCGTAGTTCGTATGCCAGGGCCATCGTTTATGGCATAACGCCGTAAGTCAAAAATTATACCGGACACATCTGAGGTCATGATTGATCCATCCTCACCTGGAAGAAGCTACCGTTGGCGCTCTCCCCTTAGCCACCTACAGCTTGTGCCAGTCGCTGCAGGGCTTCTTGGAGAACCGGACGCGGCGTGGCTAAGTTTATACGTACATAGCCTACTCCAGCAGCACCATAACTGGCGCCGTTATTGAGCTGCAAGTGAGCTTTTTCCCGCAGGAAAGGGTTAATTTGCTCGGGCTCCAACCCTAGGCTTTGCAAGTTGAGCCAAGCCAGGTAAGTCGCTTCCGGAGGTAGGGCTTTAAGCTGGGGGAGCTCGCTGGCCATAAACTCCTGGTAGAGTTTCACGTTGCCATCGATATATTGGTTCACTTGTTCCAGCCAACTGTCAGATTGGGTATAGGCTGCGATGGTGGCTACCATCTCTAAGGGGGAAGGGGAGGAGCGTCCGATAACCTTTTGCATTTGTTCCCGTTGCTCCGGGTTAGGGATGATCATATGACATACCTGCAAGCCTGCCATATTAAAGCCCTTACTCAGGGAGATAATAGTGATGATTTTGTCGTTAGCCGGGAAGAGAGCGCCCAAAGCGTGGAAAGAGGAGCCTTGGCGGAGAATCTCTTGGTGGACATCATCGCTGACAATGGTTATCCCGTGGGCTTGGCAGATCTCCCCCAGGCGCTGCAGGTCGGCTTGGCTCCAAAGGTTGCCGGTGGGGTTACTGGGGTTACAGAGAATGAGCATAGTGGCTTCTGGCAGGGCGGCTAGCTCTTCTAACTGGGTAAAGTTCATGCGATAGTTGCCATCTTCATCTTGAATTAAGTGGTTTTCCAGGAGCTTACGCCCGTTTCTTTGGGTCACCCCGGCGAAGTTTTGAAAGACAGGGGGTTGAATGATCACCCCGTCTCCCGGGGAAGTAAAGGCACGCACCGAGGCATCTAAGGCTAAATTGGCTCCCCGGCAGTGGAGTATCTCCTCAGGAGCGGTGGCTACCCTGTAGCGGCGCTGCATCCAGGAGACAATGCTTTGCAAATAGCTTTCATCCCTTCCGGCGGTATAACCTAAAATTCCCTGCGCAGCCCGCTTCTGGATGGCTGCCACAATTTCCTGGGAAGTAACAAAATCCATTTCGGCAATGCCTAAGTTGATATTGTTGGCGAAATCCAGGGGTAGATCGCTGGTTAAGTGAGCCCATTTGCTACTTTGGGAACCGAGACGGGGAACCCAAGTGTCGAAATCGTAGTGGAAGGGAGCAGACATTCTTTAACCTCCTTAAGATTATAATGACTATTCTATTCTACCTACAAGACAGATTACCCTTGCCTTTTTTAGGTGTATAAAAAAATGAAAAAAATTGGACTTTTTGAAGGAGTTATCCCTATAAATAGCGAAACGGGCATTGTTCACAAAAATGCCACACCTTAGCCATAGTTTCGTTCCTATGTCATAAAATGTAATTTTATACTATCATAATTTATGAGGTGTGGCAGTAATGAGTTCGGTGTATACAACAAGGAGGTGGCGTCAAACTTTACCGTTGCTGTCTCAGAACTGTCTCTTAATTTGTCTACCTGGAATTATATGTTTTTAATTGTAAAGGTGGGTGAAATTTGCTTCTATGGATATTGCATCATTAAGAGAGGGTCTAGCCTCTGCTCTGGGGGGCTGGTTAGCCACCGATGCTAATAATCGGCTGGGTTTAACTACCGTCGTCTTCGTCATCTACTACGCCAGCTGCAACGCTTATTGGATCTTCAAAGCCAGAGGGAACTCACCTCTGCGCAAGCTGCGCCGCATTGCCGGTTTGGACGCTATCGATGAAGCTATTGGACGCTGCACTGAAATGGGTCGTCCGGTTCTCTACAACCTGGGTATGGACGGTCTTTCCTCTTCGACCTTTGCTTCACTGGCTATCTTGTCTTATGTGGCCATTCGCGTAGTGCGTTACGACACCCGTATGATCACGGTTACCCGTTATGCCTCCGTCTTGCCGGTAGCTGAGAATACCGTGCGCCAATCTTATGTGGAGGGTGGCAAGCCCGATGGCTTCCGCATCGAGGATGTCCGCTTCCTTACCTCCGACCAGTTCGGTTTCGCCTCCGGTATTTTAGGTATTACCGTGCGGGAATCGGTAGCCGCTAACCTCATGTTTGGCTACTATTACGCGGAGTCTCTTATCTTCGCCGAAGCCGGTTTCGAATCCGGTGCTATCCAAATTGCCGGAACCAATAACAACTCCCAAACCCCCTTCTTTATTCCTGCTTGCGACTACTGTCTCTTGGGTGAGGAGCTCTTTGCTGCTTCGGCGTACCTGTCCAAAGACCGGATTCGTACTGCCACGCTAGTAGCTCAGGATCTTGGTAAGCTCTTTATCGCCGTGCTCATGGGTCTGGGCGTTATCTTCACTACTTTTGGAAGTAACGTCATCCAGAACCTTATGACTCTCTTTTAGGAGGAAAGCAGCATGAGACGAACCCTACCTGTAGCCTTAACGTTTATCGTCGGCGTCACCGCCATGATCAACACCTATTTTGTCAACCCCAGCCTGGCTGCCTTTTGCACCCGCTATCTGGCTCGTACCTCCACGGTCTCCTCAGCCTGGGCAGTGGGTCTTGGCACTTTAAACCTTATGCGAATTCACATTCGACGTATCAACCGTCGGCAGGATAACTGGCAGTATAGCGTGAGCTTAGTGGTTACATATGTAATCTTCCTCTTCTTGGGGGTTTTCCTGGTAGGTCATCAGAATAACCACTTCTTCCAGGCTTTCTTTAATTCCATTCAGCCTCATCTTAGCTCCACCATGTTCTCTGTGCTCTGCTTCTATATCGCTTCGGCAGCTTTCCGAGCTTTCCGTATGCGCAGTATGGAGGCGACCATGATGCTTCTTTCGGCTTTCATCATCATGTTGGGCAACGTGCCTATCGGCGCGGCTATTTTCCCACCTATGCCCCAAATCTCCGATTGGATTATGAACCAAATTAACACCTCTTCCCTCCGTGCCATGAGCATTGGGTTATCGATGGGCGGTATTGCCCAAACCATGCGCAACCTGGTGGGTATTGAGCGTGGACATTTGGCAGCTGAATAGGGGGTAGTAGTATGAGCGTCGATAGATGGAGAAAGTTTATCCATATGGACAAGCGGATTATTTACCTGATCATGTGTATTGGCGTTGTCGCCCCCATGTTCATGACCTTCGGCTTGCCCATCACCGTGGAAAGACCTATGCAAGATTTCTTCAATGTCATCGAAAACTTACCGCCGGATTCCATTGTAGTTGTGGCTCACGAAGCCTCCCCTTCTCAGATTTCCGAGTTTAAACCTATGCTGATCTGTCTCATGACCCATATCTACCAAAAAGGGCACCGTATCGTCATTCAGTCTTTCTGGGCACAGGGTAACGCTTTAGCTCTGGAATGGTCAAAGTCGGCTTTTGAGGCTAACGGTATGATCTACGGCACCGACTATGTCTGCGTGGGCTACCGCACCGGTCTCACTGCTATTATGGATGGCGCCCGCACTAACTATATCAACGCCTACTCCGACCGCGACCATTATGGTAATACCCTTTCCACCATGCCGGTGATGCGCGGCTTCGAAAAAGCCAGCGATATTGGTTTAGTAGTAATCTTCACCGGCGGCTCCCCCGGTGTGGGTGAGTATATCAGTAACTGGCAGTCTCGGGGCGACGTTATGAATATGATCGCCTGTGCTGCAGCAGTGCAGATCCCTCCTGAAATGGTCCGTTACCAAGCCGGTATGCTGCAGGGTATCTGCGGCGGCATGAGTGGCGCAGCCCAGTACGAAAAAATAATGGGTATGCCTGGTTCGGCCACCTCCGGTATGGACTCCCAGGGTATTGGCCATCTTACCATTATTTTGTTGGTTATTCTGGGTAACATCGGCTACTTTATCATTCGTAACGCGGAAGCCAAAGAGCGGGCTTCTCGCGATGCTGCAGTTTCGTAGAAGGAGGGGTTAAGTATGTTTGACGTACCAACCACATGGTCAGCGTTCCTTCGAGGCGATATAGGCAATTGGATCGGTGCTTTCCTAACTCTGGCTATCTTTAGTATTCTCTGGAAGGAAAACCCTATCTATCGCTGGTGTGAGCATATCTTCGTTGGCTCTACCTCAGCTTACTCCGTAGTTACCACTTTCAGCAGTACCATTAAGACAGGTGTCCAGACCAACATGATCCAAAACGGCGACTGGTGGGAAATAATCCCCATCTGCCTAGGGTTGCTCATCTACTTCCAGCCTTTCCCCGGTTACCGCTGGATTTCCCGCTTCCCTACAGCTTACTGGGTAGGTTATAACGCCGGTATGGGTTTAACCATCCGTACCTTTATGCCACTACTCACCTACGCCCGCACCTCGATGTTACCTCTCATCGTTACCACCAACGGGGCTTTCGACCTTATGGCCTCTTTTAACAATACGGTCTTTGTGGGGTCATTGTTCCTCACCTTGCTTTACTTCTTCTTCAGTTTCGACTTTATTGCCAGGCAGCAATGGATTCTCAGCGGAGGTCGCTGGATTGTCATGCTGGCATTTGGTGCCTCCTTCGGCACCACAGTTATGAGCCGTATCTCCCTCTTCCTGGGACGTGCGGAGTTCCTCTTGGGAGACTGGCTAGGTATACTTCCCAAGTAGGGTAACCTTATACTAAAACATGGCGGGAAGAGACGGTGGCTCGAGCTTCGTTTCTTCCCGTTGATGTTCCAGATCTAAGAATATTCTATATGTAAGAAGGTGACGTAGAATCCGTGAATATTCAAAGTCTTAGAGATTTCATGCGGAGTATCTTTGGTGGTTGGCTTACCACCGACAGCAACAACCGGCTGGGGTTTACCATCTTCCTTTTCGTAATTTACTACTGCCTGTGTAATGCTTTCTGGCTGAGTAAAGCTCGGAGTGATGCGCCTCTGCCGAAGCTACGCCGCATTATCGGTTTAGACGCCTTAGAAGAAGCTATTGGCAGAGCTACCGAAATGGGGCGTCCGGTGGTGTATAACGTAGGTACCGCCGGTTTTGCCGCTTCCTCCTTCGCTTCCTTCGCCACTCTAGCTTACACTGCCGCACGCACCGCCCGTTATGACACCCGCCTGATCACCCTGATGTCTACCGCTGCTATCTTACCGGTAGTAGAACAAACCGTGCGACAGGCTT
>WREE01000112.1 GCA_009779515.1 Symbiobacteriaceae bacterium | reverse complement strand
GTGACCAATCGTAGTTTTGCACTTCCACTATCCGAATATCTTTGTCCACTTTGGGAGGTTTACGTAAAGGGAGAGTACCCAGCTCCTCCGGCGAGCACCAGTGACCGATAATCGGGCAGCCACTCCAAATAATAGCATTGGCTTCATTTTCCACTGCCAGCAAATCTGACTCTTTTATCGCATTTATATCCAGATCGATGGTCAGGCTGCTTTCGGTTAAATGAAAGCCGATAGTAGCAGCATCCAGCAAGTGCAGGAAAGCTTGCGAGAGAATATGTTGCCCGGTATGTTGCTGCATAAAGTCGTAGCGGCGCTCCCAGTCGATACAGCCTGTCAGCACACCCTCTCCCGGGTCTGCCGCGAGAAGATGCCACACTTCGTCTCCTTCCTCGTAAACATCCTGCACCGGCACCCCTCCCAAGGTACCTAAGTCGTGAGGTTGTCCTCCCGAGGTAGGGTAGAAGGCAGTTTGTTCCAACTTCACATGCCAAAGTCTGTCCTGAAGTCTTTTCGCCACCAGAGGTGAGGAAAACTCTACCATATAGGGATCGACAAAATAAAGGCGCTGTTCACGCATAGGGAAACCCTCCTGTTTCGTAAATAGAAATATGCTTCTATTTTCGTGTTTACGTAAAAAAACCTTCTATTTTTCCTGGGTAAAAGTTCCTGACGATGAAGGAGATAAGATATTTTTCGCGAACTATATTAGCAACAACCAAAAGGAGGGTCATACTTTGGCAATTCTCATCAAAGGCGGTAAGGTCTACACCATCGCCAATGGCGTTCTGGAAAAGGGCGACGTTCTCATCGAAGGGTGCAAAATTAAAGCCGTCGCTGCCGAGATTCCCGTGCAAGAAGGCTGGGAAGTTATTGATGCTTGCGGTAAAACAGTTATGCCAGGCATCATCGATTCTCATAGTCATCTTTCACTCTTTGGCGATCCCTCAATTCCCGCTACCAGTGATGGCAACGAAATGACCAACTGGAACACTGCCCAACTACGCGGCTCCGACGCTCTTAACCCGGAGGATCCTGCCATTAAGGAAGTTGTCGAAGCTGGTGTCACCGCTGTTTACACCGGTCCTGGCTCCGCTAACATTATCGGAGGAACCGGCTTTGTCATGAAGCTGCGCGGGCGCACAGCCGACGAAATGATCATCCCCGGTACCGAAGCCATGAAGTTTGCTATCGGCGAAAATCCCAAACGGGTTTATGGCGAAGGCAAGAAGCAGTACCCTGCTACCCGTATGGGTATTGCCGCTGCCTTGCGGGAAGCACTCCTGGCTGGTCAGCACTACTTAAAGAAGATCGAAACCGCCGAGAAGGAAGGCAAACCCCTGCCTGACAGAGACCTTAAACTGGAAGCTGTAGGTAAGGTGCTTAAACGGGAGCTTGTAGCCCGTATGCACGCCCACCGGGCAGACGACATTCTCACCTGTATCCGCATTGCCGAAGAGTTCAATTTGGACTATATCATCGAGCATTGCACCGAAGGGTACAAAATTGCCGATATCCTGGCGGAGAAAAAAGTGCGCGCCACCATCGGCCCGTTGCTCATGGGTCATTCCAAACATGAGCTCTGGAACGTTACTCTGGAAAACCCGGCTATTCTGGCCAAAGCAGGGGTAACCATCACCCTGCAAGCAGACACTTCCGCCGGCACCAAGTGGCTCCCTATGCACGTCGGTTTAGCCATGCGTGAAGGGTTACCCGAAGAAGATGCCTTCCGGGCAGTCACTCTCACCGCTGCCGAAATATTAGGTTTAGGCGACCGTATGGGTTCTCTAGAGCCTGGTAAGGATGCCGATATTGCTATCTTCGATGGCTTCCCCTTCAGCAATCTCACCAGTTGCGAAATGGTCTTCATCGATGGCAAGGTCATTTACAAAAAGGGTTGCTGCGATTGCGGCTGCTAAGCTAATTTGGTAGCCACTCCCCCCTTAGGCAGTAATGCTTCAGGGGGGTCTTTTTTAAAGGAGATGAATGGACATGCCTCCCACCTTCCCCTTTCTCCTGGAGACCAATGGAGAAACTGTAGCACCTAATGTCGAGTTGGCTCTTGCTTTTGCCATAGGAATGCAAAGGCGGGAAGAAGGGACTTTTCCTTTTCGTAAGCGGGGGGAGGAGGCCCCGGCAACGATCACACGGGTTAACTGGCCGGTCTTAGCCAGTCGGGCATATGCTCCAAACCGCTATCTCTTTGCCGATTTAACTGGTTTAACTGGGAGTCGCCTGCATCTACCTGCACCTCCGGAGTTTACCCTTAATCTAGCTCACATTGAACTCAAAGACGGGGACTCCTTTAATATGGATGTACTCAATTTAGCCCAGCAATATACCTCGATGATCATGCCTTATCTTTATCAAAGCTCCCTCATGACCCTCTTTGCTGGTATGGGAGAGTTAATGCCACCTCCTTTAGTCGAGGCTACTCCCACCCCTCCGGGAACTCCCCTTTTAGAAGCGGAAATATTTGCTCTGGAAGACCGTACCCTGGAGGAAGATGCCTGGTATCAGGTGTTACACCCTCTGGAAGTGGCTATTTCTTCCCAAGGGGTGGAAATGGCTGTAGCCACTCCTGCACCGGAGGCTATCATAGCGGATACGGTTGCCGTTGCGGCTCCTTTACCCGAAGAACCGCTAGCTTCCCCAGAGCCTAGTTTACCTCTTCCCACCACCCAAGAAGTTACTCCTGCCACCCATACACCCCTTACCGACCCCTGGGGTATCCCGTTAGTTGCCGACGAAGGTAGTATCTACCGTATTTTTGCGGAGCGAGATAATTTACTTTCCTGGTTTACCCACTACAATCAGGAGCAAGTTATCCTGGATAATCAGCTTAAAATCATCCGTGATATCAGCAGTCAACGGGTAGAATATTATGAGATGCAAAAAAGCAAGGCGTTGCAGCTCTTAAATCAAGAAATTGCCACCCTGGAGCCTCAGGTGAACCAGCAACTAGGAGATATTAAGCAGCAACAAGCTATGGTGCAAGTGCAAAAAAGCTCGCTGCAAACTCGTTTAGCGGAAATGGAAGAAGAAATTACCCATCATCAGGTGGAAGTGCAACGTTTGGGTGGTAAGGGTGTGTTAGCTGACTACTATCAAGAACGCATTCGTCGCACCCGGGAAGAAATGCGTTATCTCTCGGAGCAGCAAAACCAGCACGAAGAAGCTTTGCGTGAAGAGATAAGTGCTCGCACCCTGCTGGTACACCGACCTCTGGCTATTTTAGAGCAGCAGAAGAAACAAGAAGACCGCAAGTGGCAGCAAAAAATCAACACCGAAAGAGAGTTGCTGCGAGCACTAACCGGTATTCTCCAAAATGCCCGGTCTAACCTGGCTGCCTCGGCCCAAATTTTAGTAGGACAAAGTCAGGTGGTAAAAGGGGAGCACCCCCCAGAGCTCTTCCTGGAGCTACCCTTGATTATCATCTCCCTACCCGGTAGCAGTGGGGTGCGCTATTTGGTTATCCCTCCCCAAACCCTCCGCCCTGCTAGCCAAATCGCCAGCTTTATTGGGGATTTAGTCCGAGGAGTTAACCTCCCTCTGGTGAGTCGCGGTGCTGCCTGGGATGAATTGGCCAAATATATTGAAGAGCGACTGACCAAAGAGTTACCTCAAGATTTTACCCAGCGCCTGAAGGAAGGTAATCTGTTAGCGGAAGACACCTGTTGGCAAGAGATAACCGCTGGCATTGGCGAACTACGCAACAGCAATGCTATCAGTGAAAGAACAGCCGAACTGCTTTTAGCACAAGTAGCTGCCGTAGCAGCTTCAGGATAAACTTTTACTTGACAATGCCTCCCATTAATAGTTATACTTTGGATAAATTTTTAGGAAGGGTACGTGGTAACGATGGCTAAATGCCGGGTTATTGTTGGTCTTCGCCAAACTACCTCCATGCCATGCGTAAGCCGTCACTTGCCTTGATACCCCCCTGCTTAGGGAATGGTATGGGTGCAAGTGCAATCGGTGCTTGCATCGCATACCCTCTTTAAGCTAGATGCCTAACCTTAATCTAGGCTAACCTCTGCTTAAGAAGATGGCGGTGCAAAACAGCACCACCATCTTCTTTGATTCAAGGAGGGAAAATATGTCCATTCATGTGAGCGGGTTATCTAAGAGCTACCGCACCAGAGTTAAAGGTGAGGGGGTACTAGCTTCCCTAAAAGCTTTGCTTAATCCGGAATACCGCCAAATAACGGCGGTAGATAACATTTCTTTTGAAGTCAACCCAGGAGAACTGCTTGCTTTTATCGGCCCTAACGGTGCAGGTAAATCTACCACCATTAAAATGCTCACCGGTATTCTCCATCCTAGCTGGGGAGATATACGAGTTCTAGGGCTAAACCCTTCCCGAGAGCGAGAAAAGTTAGCTCAGAAGATAGGCACTGTTTTTGGGCAGCGTTCCCAGCTCTGGCTCCACTTGCCACCTAGCGATAGCTATGCTTTATTAGCGCGTATATATGATTTGGAGGAGAAAGCTTTTCGCTATCGTTTGGCAGAGCTCACCGAGCTTTTCGATTTGGCGGAGCTCATGAAAGTCCCAGTACGTAAACTTTCTTTAGGACAACGTATCCGTTGTGAAATAGTCGGTTCTTTGTTGCACCGACCCCAAATCATTTTCCTCGATGAACCTACGATCGGCTTGGATGTGCTGGTAAAGCAGACCATTCGTGATCTCATTGCTCGTCTGAATCGTGAAGAGGGGACAACAATCTTTCTCACTAGTCATGATGCCGGCGATGTGGAGCAGTTATGTCAACGCGCCCTGGTAATCGACAAAGGGGAAATTATTATGGATGATCAAGTGGCAGAAATCCGGCGACGCTTTTTAAACCGGAAAGTCATTGAGCTATCCTACGCCGAAGGCATTAACTTCCCCACACCGGCAAATGTCCAAAGGCAGGATCTAGATCATGGCAGGATCCAGCTGACCGTTGACACCCGGATGATCGAAGTAGGAGAGTTACTGCAGCAATTGGTTGCTTATGGTGTTTTAAAAGATGTAACCGTTAGTGACCCTCCCATGGAAGAGATAATTGCAGCTATCTTCCGTCACCAAAAGGAGGTAGCTCTATGAGTTTGGGGCGTAAATACAGTGGCATTTTTAAACTTAGCCTCCTAAATTCCTTGCAGTATCCTGCTAGTTCAGCTTACCGCTTTATTTTCTATACCATTTTTATTTCTACTTTTTTCTGCCTCTGGCAAGCCATCTATCAGAACGGCGAAGTAAGTGGGTACTCCTTACAACAAATGATCTGGTATCTCTGTCTCACGGAGCTAATTGTCTTTTGCTGCAGTTCCGCTATTTACGATAAAATGAATAGCGATGTTAAAAGCGGCGCGATAGCTTACCTCCTCTGCCGACCCTGTCACTATCTCTTTTTCCAGTTCGCTTTCTCCCTGGGTGAGATGGCTATGAACCTGCTCTGCTTTGGCAGCTTTGCTATCTTGTTAGCCACCCTTTACGTCGGTTTTCTGACGAGCTTTTCCTGGCTCTTCCTACCCCTAATTATCTGTTCCATGCTGTTAGGTATGACCATTAACTTTTTTTTATTACTCACCATAGGGCTTACTGCCTTCATTTGGGAGGAGAATACCGGTTTCTATTTCGTGTACCAAAAGCTCATCTTTATGTTAGGTATGTTTTTTCCCGTGGAGTTTTTACCGGACTGGTTACAGAAAATAGCTAAATCCCTGCCGTTTTCTTATGTAGCCTGGGCGCCAGCACGGCTGGCGGTGGCTTTCAACTGGGAAGAATTCCAGTTCATTATCGTTAACCAGTTTATCTGGGCAGTATTTGCTATCACCTTAGCCAACAGCTTTTATCATATAGCTGTTCGACATTTACAGGGACAGGGGGGGTAGGCTGTGTCCAAATTTCGCAGCTATCTGGGGCTCTTTGGCTGCTATATGAAAGTTAATATGGCTGCTTCCTTGGAATATCGCTCCAGTTTTGCGGTGCAAGCCTTTGGCATGGCTATATCCAATGCTAGCTTTGTCTTTTTTTGGTGGATTGCTTTCCAGCAAATGGGAGGAGCGATTGGAGGATATAGCTTTAACGATGTCCTCTTTATTTGGTCTGTCTGCCCTACGGCCTTCGGTATTGCCTATGTTGTCTTTGGCAATGCCTCCCAAATAACCAGGTTAATTATCCAGGGTGAACTGGACACCTATTTGCTGCAACCTAAAGATGCTCTTCTTAGTCTTCTCTTCGCTCGTTCACGGTTAACAGCCTGGGGTGATTTATTTTATGGTATCATCTTACTGGCTGTAAGCCAGAGCGGCAACCCCAAGGTATGGCTCCCTTTTGCTCTAGGTTCGGTCTTGGGAGCCATACTCTGCACCGCCATAGTGGTCACAGCTCATAGCTGCACTTTCTTTTTAGGAG
>WREE01000111.1 GCA_009779515.1 Symbiobacteriaceae bacterium | reverse complement strand
CTAAAATACTGGAAAGAAGTATGGCGAAAATACTGAGCATGGCTTCCATAACGGTCTCTCCTTTTACACGTAACTACGAATATGCAAGGCAGCACCTGATTACCCCTGCCATGGCAACAACTGCATCAAAGACGGGGGTGCACACCATGAAGCCCCCATGCAGCCATTTTTTGCCTGCAGCGGGTAAGTCATCGCTAGCTCTTAGCACTCTTAAACGAAATAAGGTTTACCAAACCCAGAAGCAAGCCCAAAGCAATAAAAGCTCCCGGAGGTTGAGCCATCACAGCGATAACCGGAACATTCTCCGAAAAGAGTTGGACGCCAAAGAATGAGCCGACGCCGAGAATCTCCCTAAAGGTAGCCATAAGGCAGATAGCCCCCATATAGCCGATCCCCATCCCCAAGCCATCCAGGGCTGAGCTGATAATATTGCTTTTGGCAGCTTTAGATTCTGCCCGAGCCAAGATGATACAGTTAACCACAATAAGAGGAATAAAGATTCCCAGTTTTTCGTACATAACTTCCATATAAGCATTCATGAACATATCGACAATGGTGACAAAGGTGGCAATTACGATAATAAAGCAAGGAATGCGGATTTTATCGGGAATGAGCTTGCGTAAAGCAGAGATAATAATATTCGAGCAGGTGAGCACAAAAATAACTGCCAACCCCATCCAGAAAGCGTTATCTACCGCCACGGAAGTAGCCAGGCTAGGGCATGTTCCCAGGACTAAGCGAAAGAGTGGGTTTTCTACAATTAAACCCTGAGTAAAGTCTCGCATATAGTTAGGTTTTGCTTCATTACTCATTTGGCTTTCACCTCCCCAAACTTAATCGGTGTGGTAGCTCGCTCGATGAGAGGTGTGGCAATATTCATAAAGAGGATAGCAAAAGAGACCCCTTCGGCGTAACGCCCCCAGAAACGGATAAGGACAGTGATAAAGCCAATGGCTATGGCGTAAATCCAGCGCCCTTTGGGGGTTACCGGAGAAGTGACATAATCGGTAGCCATGAAAAAGGCAGCCAGCATAGCCCCTCCGGAGAGTAGTTGGTAAACACCGAAGGTTAGAGAAAAACCGAAGGAAAAGCCGGGTCCAGCAAAAAGAGAACTCAGGAGAAAAATAGTTCCTAGAATACCTGTAGGGATGCGGTAGTCGATAATATCGGTAAAGATGAGGAAAAGACCTCCCACCATGAGGGCTAGAGCCGAGACTTCCCCTAAGCAGCCTGGCACTTCCCCTAAAAAGAGTTGCAGCAAGGTAGGATGAACCACCATAGGATCACTATTGACAATGGCAACCAGAGGGGTAGCTGTGGAGATAGCGTCAAAAGGAGCCACAAAAGCCACCATTTGTGAGGGCCAGGAAGCGAGCATGAGAGCTCTAGCTGCCAGTGCCGGGTTAACAAAGTTCTGCCCCAAGCCACCGAAGACTTGCTTGACAATGGTAATGGCGATAATGGCGCCGGCAGGGCCTAGCCAATAAGGCGCTGCTGGAGGAAGGTTCATGGCGAGTAGCAAGCCGGTGATAACCGCCGAACAGTCGCGTACGGTTACCGGACGGTTCATCAATAGCTGCACTAAGGCTTCGCATAAAACTGCCGTAACAATGGTAGCGACAATATGGATGATAGCGGGAGTGCCAAAATAGAAGCAGGAGGCTCCCACCGCTGGTAAGAGGGCGACAACAACCATCAGCATAATACGCTGGGTGGAATGACCGGAATGCACAAAGGGGGGGGACTGGATTCTCAGTTGTAGGTTACTCATATTATACCACCTTTAACGTGCGGCTCGCAGTTGGCCTTTACCCAGGCGCATCCAGTGCAGCAAAGGAATATGAGCCGGGCAGGAGTAAGCGCAGCAAGCACACTCGCGGCAATCCAGCAAGTTGAACTTATTTAACTGTTCAATATCTCCCCGTTCGGCTTCTTTAGCTAAATACAAAGGTAACAAACGGTAGGGGCAAGCTGCTACACACCTACCGCAACGGATGCAGTCGGTGGTACCACCGCCGGCCACAGTGCCTTTGGCGAAAACAGTAACCCCGTTGTTCTGTTTGGTGATAGGCACCAGGGTGGAGCTCTGCGGCAGCCCAGTCATAGGTCCCCCCAGGATGATTGCTCCTGGCTCACCGGCAAAGCCTCCCGCCGCCTCAAGGAGAGCTGAGATAGGGGTTCCGACTCGCACCATGTAGTTACTGGGTTGCTGCACAGCGCCGCTGACGGTAACTCCTCGCTGAAAAGATGGGTAGCCACTGGTTACCAGCATCCCCACTGCCCAAACTGTAGAAACATTTACCACTAGAACACCTAAATCCCAGGGCAACCCTCCGGATGGGATTTCCTTGCCAGTTACAGCATAGATAAGCTGTCGCTCTTCTCCCTGGGGAAACTTGCTCTCCAGGAGAACCAAGTCGATTCCTTTCTCTTTTTCCAGGAAAGGCCAGAGAGCATCCTGCACCCCTTCCATCGTGACCTTAGCTCCAATATAAGCTTGTTCCACGGCGGCAACCCGCATGAGCACTTTAATTCCTAAGATGATAAGCTCAGTAGCTTCCAGGAACAAACGATGATCGCAGGTGAGATAAGGTTCGCACTCGGCGCCATTGACCAGCAGGAGATTGAGTTTTTTATCGGGAGGAACTTGCAATTTAGCATGGGTAGGAAAGCCAGCCCCCCCCATGCCCACAATGCCGCTTTCACGAATGAGCCCGCGAATTTCCTCCGGAGTAGCTTGCTCCCACTCTGGGTGGGGAGTAATAGTTTCATCCAAGGTGTCCTGACCGTCGTTAGTAATGGTTATGGCAGTTCCTTTGCGACCATCGGCGGTATCCACGTCACCTATAACTCGTACTCGACCTGATACGGAAGCGTGAACAGGCGCCGAGAGCCCTCGCAGGTTATCTCCAATCTTCTGCCCCATTCTAACCGTCTCCCCCACTTTAACCAGCGGTTCCGCAGGAACGCCGATATGTTGACGCAGGGGAATAGATACCTCGTCAGGAGGAGGTAGATCTCGGAAAGGTACTGAGGCGCTCAGCTTCTGGGCAGGGGGATGAACACCTCCGCGAAATGATCTTGTTTGGATATGAACCACCTCCTATGGTGTGCCGTATATGCTATATATTTCAATTAAATGCCATATTATATCGTCCAGCCGGCTGGGACGCCGTTGTTCTGGCTCTTCCCACCAGCTAAGCATGAGATCGCGAGTCTCCAGAAAATGCTCACGCTGAGCGCCGGTGGCTTCTTCAGGAAACTCCGCGGTGAACTCTATGGCCTCCCCTTCCTGGAGTATTTGCTGTAAGTCCAGGGCTAACGCCTGAGCATAAGGTGCCAGGAGGGAGGGAAGCCAGGCGGCATCGCCGGTAAGTTCCACCGGTTCTTCGACACTGATGATCCACTCGGTGACAAAAGCCCCAGGATAACCAGAGCTATCCAGTGCCGTGGCCAACTCTTTGGCAGCATTGCTGTTGCCAAAGATACCCACCTGCACGGTGAAAAGCTCACCCTTAGGCTCCACCACTGCCACCGTGAGGTTTTCGTGGAAAGCTTGCATAACCTTTTCCGCATTATCTCGGCTCCCGGAAGCGATAACTTGGACGCGGTAATAGTATATTTCGGGTAAATCTGCCACAAAGGTGAACAAGGTTCCCTGAGGGTTAGTAACCCCTGAAGGGTTAGTCTCTCCGGAAGGGGTAGAGGTGGGGTTTTGGGTAGGAGGAGCGGTAGGTTGTGGGGTGGTGGTGGTAGGTCGGGGACTGCCGATAAAAGCAGTGAGTAACGAGCGACTGAGCAGGTAACCGATACCGATGGCTGCCGCCATGAGAACGACAACGATAACCATGGTAAAAAAAGGGTTGCGCCGCCCCGGCTCTTTTTGAATACGGTTACGCCGACTGCCCCGGCTAGATTGCCAATCCATATTTTTATCTCCTTCGGGAGTATATATTGGGCATATTATCTGACCAGATTATCTTCGCCTCAAGATTAGTATTATCCTCCAAAAATTACTGACGTTTTAGCAAGGCAAGAAAAAAGCCATCACTGTCGTTGTTGGTAGGCAACAAGGTAGCTACGCCACGGTCAGCACCTGGTATATCACTAAAAGGGAGGGTAGAGGGGAGCGGGGTCAACTCCAGGTCGGGAAACTCTGCCAGGAGCCAGCGGATATTCGCTTCATTTTCCTCGGCTTCCAAAGAACAGGTGCTGTAAAGCAGCTTACCTCCCGGGGCTACAGCCTGGTAGGCAGCAGCCAATAGCCGCCGTTGCAACTGTTGCAGCTCTCCCAGCTGAGAAGCATCTTTACTCCAGCGGGCATCCACTTTACGACGCAAAACGCCGGTGCCGGAGCAGGGTGCATCTAACAAAACCTTAGCAAAAGCTTCCCCCTGCCAAGGTACGGTAGCATCTCCTACGATAGTTTGAATAGAGTTTAGCTTAAGACGCTCCGCTTGCCGAGAGATCAGGGCACTACGCCCCGGATGGATGTCCATGGCTACCACTGTTCCTATATCGCTCATCAGCTCAGCAAGATGGCAACTCTTCCCCCCAGGTGCAGCACACAAATCGAGAATCCGTTCTCCCGGTAACGGTTCCAGACTCCTGGCAATATACATGGCTCCGGAATCTTGCACCGAGAGCTTGCCCTGGCGCAGCAACTGGTGGATAGTATCCAAAGGCGCCTCCTGGCTAAAACCTATAGCTTCGGGCACCCCGGCAATAGTGCGTATGTAAGGGTGAGTGGTCTGCTGGGTGGAGTCCGCCTCATCCGGCTGAAAGACGGTTAAGGCCGACCGGTCTGCCGCGGTGCAAGTAAGGGGGTTAAGACGCAACCAGAGAACCGGAGGCTGGTTATTCTGCTGCAACATAGCTTGGGTGGCAGCTAAGCCCCAACGCTTCAACCACCGTTCCACCAGCCACTGGGGGTGAGAGTAGCGCACCGCCAGCCCGGCGGCTGATGCTTCCGGAAGGGGGATATCCCATAGCTCTTCCTGACACGCCTGACGCAGGACAGCATTGGCATACCCCGCAGCCGTAGGTAAGACCATTTTCAAAGCATCGATGGTTGCTGCCACTGCTGCATGAGGGGGGATGCGGTCGGAGAAGCGGATTTGGTAAGCTCCCAGGCGCAAAGCACAGAGAAGAGGTACTTCCAGGCGCTCCAGGGGTTGCTTCGACCAGCGAGCTAAAAAGTAGTCAAGATAAAGCTGTTGGCGCACCGTGCCATAAAGGAGCTCCGTAAGTAACCCCCGGTCGGCACTATGGGTCTGGGGAATAATCTGGAGCCAAGTAGGGAGTTCCAAGTTGATGTAGGCACCCTGGTGAATATTGATGAGAGCACGCAAAACAGCTTCCCGCACTGTGGTTACAGTAGGGAGGCTGTCTGGTTGTGCTCTTGTTGGCCTTTTATTGGTCTGGGACATAGTGTTACCTTTACCCCGCTTTCGCTAACCTATGTTTGTCTATATCTATAATTATAAAATGCTACTACTCCACCACAGGAACCGGGGGTGCAGGAGCGAAGCGAAAATAATCATTCCCCTCCTTGGAGGACCACCCCGGCGCTGCGCGCCACCCCTCCAAGGATGACACCACCCCGGCGCTTCGCGCCACCCCTCCCAGGAGGGGAATAACGGGCGGGTGGTCGTTTAACATATGAGGGGAATTCACGCCATCGAGATTTTCCAGCTCATCATGGCGAGGGGAACGAACCAATCCATTCCCCTCCTTGGAGGACCACCCCGGCGCTGCGCGCCACCCCTCCAAGGAGGGGAATAACAGGCGGGTGGTCGCTCAGCATTAACATTACACCGTCGAGATTATCCAGCACATCATGGCGAGAGGAGCGAACCAATCCATTCCCCTCCTTGGAGGGGTGCCCGAAGGGCGGGGTGGTCGCTCAGCATTAACATCACGCCATCGAGATTTTCCAGCTCATCATGGCGAGCGGAGCGAACCAATCCATTCCCCTCCTTGGAGGGGTGCCCGAAGGGCGGGGTGGTCGCTCAGCATTTGAGGGGTGCCCGAAGGGCGGGGTGGTTGTTCAGCATTAACATCACGCCATCGAGATTTTCCAACACGTCTTTTGCTGAAATATGGATAACAGTAAGACCTAAGCTCTCAAGATAGCAGTTTCGTTCTTTATCATACTCGGTTTTATTTTCATGAGAGTTACCGTCGATTTCTATAACGACTTTACAATTCCCACAGAAAAAATCTACAATATAGTTGCCTATGATTTTTTGCCTGTCGAAATCATAATTCTTAAATTTCTTCTTGTGTAATTGCTTCCACAGCAATACTTCGCATAAATTACCGGCTTTACGTAATTCTCTGCTGTGGTCGCGTAGTTTGGGATTGTATGGAAGAGCTAAATAGGATTCGCGATTGCGCATAT
>WREE01000110.1 GCA_009779515.1 Symbiobacteriaceae bacterium | reverse complement strand
TAGGCGCTCAGCTGCTCGATATAGTCGGCGGTA
This sequence comes from Symbiobacteriaceae bacterium, assembly GCA_009779515.1. Lineage (GTDB taxonomy): Bacteria > Bacillota > JAAYKD01 > JAAYKD01 > WRDA01 > WREE01. The sequence goes on along the minus strand of WREE01000110.1, from coordinate 6,523 downwards.
CATGGCGAACCAAGGCGTCGGTCTAGTTTGCTTTTTTCGTCCTCGGTCAGCAGCACGTTCCCAAATTCGCCGAAAAAGAGTCTGTCGCCAGGGGGGGAGGGGGAGCCGCGCTTGCGCGGCGCTCTCTCTCTCTCCTCTCCTAACCTAGACTCCCCTAACCTATACTGGGTTTCCATTTGGTCTACCACTGGTTGACCAACGGTTTCCATTTGGTTGCCGTTTGGTATACCACTGGTTGTCGTTTGGTTGTCATTTGGTTGACCAACGGTTTCCACCTGGTCTACCACTGGTTGTTCAATGGTTGTCGTTTGGTTACCATTAGGTAAACCAAGTGGATGTTGCTCTTCCTCGCTGGCAAGGTAGTAGCAGCCGTTTTCGTCAGTTTTAAGCTGTCTCCTTTCCTGCTGATACACGGTTGGTTTATACCGGTCTGACCTAATTTGGTTGTTCTGATTCCAATCTGTGATGACACATACGCCGCTCTCGAAGGCAATGACAAAGCCCTTTGCCAACAATATCTTCATGTTGTCCTGCCCACAGCCTGCTAGGGTCATAATCTTGCGGGGTGATGCCACAAAGCCGTCATCATCCGCTCTCATGCCCAGGTGAAAATACAATAGCTGCGCTGTTGCTGGCATATCAAGAAACTTGTCTGTGTCCACAATATCCACCGAGAACATTCTGCGCCGTGCCATGTTACCTTACCTCCCGTGTCTGAACTAGGTAATAAAAGTCGCTTTTGGCTTTAATCACGGTATAAGCCATCTTCGCCAGCGCACTCATTTCTGGCAACTCCTTCTCGCTGGAAAAAAGCGCCAGCATCAACTGTTGTGCATCTTCGGCAGACAGTAAGGCTACAATTGATTTGTCTTCTGGTAGTATAATCATTTAATTGTCCCCTTCGATGCTAAAATGGTAACCCTACTTTGGCAATAATCTCTTCGGCTTCCGCCAGCTCTTTGCGCCATAGTTTCGTGTAGTGCCGACTAAAACGCTCTCTTAGGGCTTCTTCTACTTCCTCGGCGTTGAGGAAAGCGCCGATTTGCATCTCCAGCAAAGCGACTTCCATAGGAGTAAGGGTCTCGTCCTCTTCCTCCGGGTCTGGGTCTGGCTCCTCAACAGGGTATTTCTTGGCAACTAGCTCCTCAGCCTTAGCTAGGAGTTCTGGTAAGGCTTGAGCGGTAATCTCTTCCAATCGTTTGCACCGAAACACTTTCACCAGCTCGGAGGCAAGCTGTCTGTCCCCCCGCAGGAGGTGCCATACCTCGTCTACTTGCTTTTTGCTTAAGGTAGCGGTAGTAGCTGGCGCTGCCGCCGCCGCCCCTTGCTGCTGAGCTGTACTATCAATCTGCCCTATGTAGGGGGTGCCGTTACTTTTCCCTGGTCTAGCTGTGACCCGGGGTGCTCTGGCTTTCTCCTCAAAGGCTTTGAGCTGCCCCATGAGATCCGCGAAGTCCGCAAACTCCACTTCCCCCTCTCGCGTCCCCAGGCGGGTCTTGGTGACTACCCCTTTGTATTTCCCTCCTTCTCTTTTCTGCATCTGGACAACCACGTCCATAACCGATTCCACAATGGCAGGCACGTCCGCCGTCTCACCTGCCGGTCGCAGGTTGCCGCTTTGTCCCTCCCACACTAAGCGGCTCCTAGCCACCAACACAATGTTCAGGGGAAGCGCCTTAATTTTGTCTAGCCTTTTGCGCGTCTCCTCCCGGCGGTAGGCATAGTACTTAGCCCGCTGGATGCCGCTTAAGTCGGCGACAGATATATCCTTCAGCCGCTTCTCATATTGCGCCGCCAGTAGCCCCTCCAGTTCGTCTAAGTAGTCGGTAACCGGGTCGATAACCAAGGTTTCCACGCCGGGGTAAACTCCGGCAATAATTTCATCAGTTATAGCTTTAACCAGGGTGGTGCAGCTGCTGATATCCGGCTTTTCTTCGCCTTTTCGTAGGTCTTTTTCGGCAAGGAGAAAGTCGAACTCACCGGCATAGAGCGCCGTGCTCCCCTCTAAATCCACCACTAGGGGAGCGGGGGAGGAGAGGGCGACCCGGCTTTTTCCTGTGCCCGGCTGCCCCCATATCAGCAGCTTAATCTTGGCAGCGGAGGGTATAGCTTTTTGGGCTATCGCCACTTGACATCCCCTCCCTCCCGTGCTACAATGCAGTTAGCTAATTCTCCTTTGCTGTTTGTTGCGCTTCGATCGGTGGAACGGTCGGGGCGCTCTTCTGCGTACTCGTGTAAATAGCTCAGCTGCACATCTTCGGTGGCGGTGGCAATGAGTCTACCCGCGCTAAAAATAGCGATCTGCCCCCCTCGGGTGTAGTTGTGGTAGGCTTGCTCCAGGGTTAGGGTGTTGGTGCTCATGGTTTTACCTCCTTCTTTTAGCCTTTTTCCAGGCTGGCTGTGAGCATATAGCGGTTAAATAGCCGCTGGATAACCTCTTCGGTGTGATGGGCGATGCAATCTTCGCAGATTTGCTGGGATCCGGCTTCCAGGTACCTCATCCCTGCGGTGATGGCTTCGCCGCAGTTGGCACATAGGTAAACAGTTGCTGGTCTTTCGGGCATTGCCGCTATCCTCCTTACTTAAAATCAGCCGTTAGTAGTTCATGCAACTTTGTCTGCAACCTTAATATCTCATCTACAGACGCTACCTGCTTCTTTAAATCTGCTGTTAACTCAAGGGTGGCAAGCCCCCCAACTTTCTGCCAAAGATCTTCTAATTTGACAGCTTCACACCGTGCCTCTTCAAGGGTTGTTTTCACGATGGTGAAATCATCTACCACGCATTGCAATCTTGCCAACAGCTCGCGCGCCTGATCTTTAGTCATCTATAAGCCCTCCTTTGTTTTTCTTTTCTCTGTCCAGGTACGCCGTCAACATATAGCCGTTAAAGACCCGTTGGATAACCTCATCGGCGCGGTCTGTGATGCAATCTTCGCAGATTTGGTTAGGTCCGGCTTCCAGGTACCACATCCCTGCGGTGATAGCTTCTCTGCAGTTAGCGCAAACAAATATGGTTGCTGGTCGCTCGGTAATTTCCTGCTCTTGCTCCGCCCTTATCGCCGAGCTCTGCTTTTCCAGCCACTTCGCGTTGTCCGCACTGAAAAGCTCCTTTGCCTGCGCCTTTAGACGCTGCTCCTCCTCCACCAACCACGGAACTGAATCGTAGTTAATGTTTGCCTTGGCAAGCATCCAGGCACCCTCGAATGCTGTCCGAAGGTGGGTCGAATTCTCCACCGTCTCCTGCAGCCTTGCCAACAACTCGCGCTCCTGATCTTTAGTCATCTATAAGCCCTCCTTTGTTTTTGTCCCTTTTAGTCTTTGTCGGCACCGCCGCCGCTGCTTTTTTGTGGTTACTGTTTTCCGCTGGTTTGGCTCACAGTTCAGTCAGGAAAGCTCGCCACTCGCCTTCATCTTGTAGTTTTAGTTAGAATGTATGTGCCGAGACGCGTGGCGAACCCTTTCATGGTGTTACGCCTCTCTTCGTTGTTTGCCTCCGCCTGACTGAATACACTTGATACCCATATCTATGATGTAGCGATACATCGCAGAATAAGGTTTGTCATAGAATTCTTTCTGTTTTAACTCATCAAGATATTGCACGGTTTCAGGTGTTACGGTAAGTGTGAAACGTTTCATATCGGTAGCCATATACTCTCTCCTTTCTCACCCACTGGATAAGTGGTGAACTGGTTATTTCCTAGTATACTGGTGAACTGGTGACTTGTCAAGCTCTTTTTCAAAATTTAATTCGTAGACTTGACATAAGTGGTGAACCAGAGCATAATGATACTGGGGTGAACTATTGTGCCAACAAAAAATCCGCGTTTCACAATAACGGTTACCGAAGATATGTTAAAAGACATTGAGGATTTTCGCTATGAAAACCGCTATCCTACGCGCACGCAGGCCGTTAATGAGTTGTTCCGTATGGGGATTGAAGCTCTAAAAAAGCAGCAAGTAAAAGCCGAGAAAAACGGCAAGTCCACTATCAAGTAGCCCCGCTTACATGGCTGCGCCTCTTCCCGCCCCGGCAGCGTCGGGGCTTTTCTTATCTACCCTTCTTTGCTTTCGCCTCCCTCCGGGGAGGTATTTTCTTCGTCTTCGAAAAACTTCGTCCAGGGACAACCGAGTATCTTGGCATATTTTTTTGCTGAGGTATGACTGGGATATCGTTGACCCTTTTCCAGCTTGCTGTAGAAGGTTTGTGTTGTTCCTAAAATGTAAGCGACTTCTGCTTGGGACATATTCAGGTCTTTACGCATTTGCTTCAACCACGCTCGTTCCAATGCTCATATCTCCTTTCTGGTTTAAATCCTTTTCTCGGTAAACTCACCAAATGAGGTGCTAGCGGTTTGAATAAAACCCTATTGGAGTTTGGTGCTTTACCCATAACTCATTATAACCCCATATGGGTTATTAGTCAACCCCTACAGGGTTATTTATTTATGGATTTTTAACCCCGATTGTATTAGAATAAAAGAAGAGGTGATATATGCATGAGTCGCATCAGATCTCTTCGTAGAGAGAGAAAAATGTCACAAAAGGAGCTAGGTGAGCTGTTGAAGGTGGCTCAGACTACTGTCAGTGGATGGGAAAACCACGGTAAAGAGCCAAGTTATGATATTCTGATGAAGTTAGCAACTAACTTTGGCGTCAATATGGACTACCTCCTAGGGCGGACGGACGACCCTACCCCGGTAGGCCTTGCAGCACCTGCTCTGGTGAGCGACACCTCCGAAGATCCCCGTTTGGCAAGCGTTGACCTTAGCGACCTCGAAGACTTAACTCCCGAGGAAGCCGATAAGGTAACCACATTTGCCCGCTTCGTTAAATCGGAGCGCTCGCTGAAAAAAGAGCAAAAATAAAAGCAGGATAGCGCCACGCTACCTGCTTTCTCTTTGTGTCGGTGACAATAATGTTTGACAAATCAATAACTTTTAAGTATATTTCAGATAGTAGGAGGGAAATCTAGGTGTACAATGTTTTTTTCTATAGAGACGAAAACGGCAAAAGTCCGATAGCTGATTACATTCAAGAGCTATCGAACAAGGGTAACAAAGACAGCCGGGTAAAGCTAAACAAAATATATGAGTACATTCAGTATTTAAGCGAAGCCGGTCAGCAAGCCGGCGAGCCTTACGTTAAACACCTTGAAGGCGATATATGGGAACTTAGGCCGATAAGGGATAGAATACTATTTGCGGCGTGGGACGGGCAGAGCTTTATACTCCTTCATCACTTTACCAAGAAAACCCAAAAGACCCCTAAGCGGCAAATAGAACAAGCTAAGCGCAATTTAGCAGATCACAGGAAAAGGAGCAAAAAAAATGAGAAACGATAAAAATTACAAACAGGCGATAGAACAGGCTAACGCTAATTTGACCGACTTGCGCAAGCGCGGCGCGGACGCTATCGGCGGGGACGCTCTGGAGCTCGTGCGGCAGCTTTTAACCCCCGAGGAAATAGCTGCCAGCAAACTTAGGGTGGCTATGATGATGGAGCTGGTCAACGCCAGAAAAGAGCGCGGTATATCTCAAAAGAAGCTCGAAGAGCTAAGCGGAGTCAGCCAACCAGTAATAGCCCGCATGGAAAAGGGCGACACAAGCCCGCAGGTTGATACTGTCTTAAAGGTGTTAGCCCCTCTGGGTAAGACGCTTGCAGTAGTACCACTTGAGAAGTGAAAGGAAGTGCGCTGAATGTGTGTCATGTGTAAAGGGCGTGGGAAAATGGAAGATAGGCTGTCGTCTTTCATTCTCGAATTGGACGAGCGCATTCTTATCGTGAAAGGCGTTCCTACCCGTGTTTGCAGCCAATGTGGTGAAAAGGCTTACAGAGGCGAAGTATCTCTGCGGCTCGAACAAATTGCGAATACTTTCAAAAACTCCGGCGACGAACTTACCGTCACCCATTACTCGGACAGAGCGGCGTAATACACCGCCGGTAAAAAATAAAAAGCAGGATAGCGCCACGCTACCTGCTTTCTCTTTGTGTCGGTGAAAGAAAACCCTCCTCCGCAAGCGGGAGAAGGGTTCACTGCGACCATGATAGAAGATGACTACCGAGGAGCTTGCTCCTCCAGAGAGTTAAATGCTGGGTGGAAGGTGTCGCTCATCCCTTGAAGGTCATAGACCTTACGTTGACAGGGAGGAGGTGATGCCGCATGTCAGATTTTCAATTGCTATCGACCGTGTTTCAAGTAGCAATGCTTGTCATAGCTGCTCTGAGCTTGTTCGCATACAGCAAGAGAAAAGACTAACCACCTCACTGGCAAAGGTACGTGGTTAGCCTTTTATAACTACACCTTCTGCCTATGCAGACGACTCTCTGTCTGCATTATATGCGCTGTCAGCGAAAAAGGCAAGACCCAAATTATCGGTACACAAAAAAGGAGCGACTACGCGCTCCGTAGAACCTAACGCTGGGAGAAATCCCCGGAAGAGTAGAATGTGGGCGGATGGCTTCAACCTGCAATGCACCAATTAAGGCGCAAAGGAGGTGATGCCATGTCTGGATACTACGAC
>WREE01000109.1 GCA_009779515.1 Symbiobacteriaceae bacterium | reverse complement strand
TTCCTGCCACCTTTCTTGGTAGTGTCATCATGTTACTGGGAGGGCTGTATATCCTGGCAATAGGCTCCTATTTTTATATCGCTGCCGGTTTTGGCGCTGGTCCCCGAGATTCTTTAATGCTCATTCTGACACGCAAAAGCCGGCTTCCCGTGGGCGTAGTGCGCTCCCTTTTAGAGTTTACGGTAGCCATATCCGGCTGGTTTTTAGGTGGGTTAGTAGGTATAGGTACTATCATCGCCGTTTTCGGTGGCGGTTTTTGCATCCAGACCAGCTTTCGCTTCTTTGGCTTTGATCCTACCGCAGTTAAACACGAAAATGTTCGCGAAACCTTGCGACACTTCAAAGCTACTCAGTCACCCTAAAGGAGATAAATATTATGTCACATAACAGCAATTCCCCCCAAGGGCTAGTCATGGTGAACACTGGGGATGGCAAAGGGAAAACTACGGCAGCCCTAGGCTTGGCCTTGCGTGCCGTGGGACACGGTCAGCAGGTATGTATTATCCAGTTTATGAAGGGTGACCCCAACTACGGGGAGCTCCAGGCTTTGCGCCAATATCTGCCGATGATCCGTCTGGAGTCTACCGGTACCACCGATTTCGTCGATAGGGACAACCCCACCCCCACCGATCTCGATGAGGCTGAGCGGGGTATAGTCATGGCAGAAGAAGCGGTACAGCAAGGATACAACCTGGTTATCTTAGACGAGATTAATGTCGCCATCGACTTTGGCTTAATCCCTTTAGAGCGGGTGCTGCGCCTGATTAAAAACCGGCCACCCCATAGCCATCTTTTGCTTACTGGGCGTTACGCTCCCCAACCTTTGCTGGATCTAGCTGATACCGTATCTACCATCAGCGACACCAAGCATCACTTCTATAAAGGTATTCCAGCTCAGCCGGGGATAGAGCATTAAAAAAATTTTCCAACCCCCTTGCTTTAAGAGTCTCTTTTTTGTATAATAAGGCTGACCCTGGGGAATCGTCTAATGGTAGGACTGCAGACTCTGGATCTGCCTGTGAGGGTTCGAATCCTTCTTCCCCAACCAAACTTCAATCATACTCGCTGTTAAAGCGCTTTGTAGAAAAATTAGGTGTCGAAACCTTAACGGTTTCGACACCTTTTTGTTAAAGTGGAAAAGCCAAGGAAAGGGGTTGTCCCTTCAAGGATACGTGACATCCTTAATGAGACAGCCCCTTGCTGGAGCGGAAGACGGGATTCGAACCCGCAACATTCAGCTTGGGAAGCTGACGCTCTACCGTTGAACTACTTCCGCATTCGTCATGGCAGTAATATAACAAAAAAGATAAAAATGTCATCTTTTTGTTTCATGGCAGAGCGATCAACATAATCAACATATTTTCCTTGTTACTCTTCACACCCCAGCCGAACAACGGGGGAGGTTTGAAACGCTATCACCAAGTCTCATTGAGGGTACCGAGTGGCGGTTACGTAGCGGCGGCACTGCCGCCATGCTCCGGCATACAGTGGCGGTAAATTGTCACCTCAACAAGAAGCCTTATCTGTTGTCATGTTGACTCTTAGTTCCAGGTTACGGTGGCGGCAGTGCCGCCGCTACAAGGGACTGCATGTGAATAGTAACTTTTCCTTGACCATCTACACATCAAAAAATTTTATTTTGCTAAAGCACTCAATAATTGACCTACCTTCTAGAAAGGGTAACGCCAGGAAAGCATCAGGTGTATTAGCTTCCATGTTTCCTGGATAATCAGTATAGGGGATTACTGTACTGGAACTGCCCTCAGAGTCGATTTGGGGGTCTTGGATAAGATAGTATCCACCTCGACTTCGCTCAACAAAATAATCGTTGCCGTTAAAATGAAAGAAGATAGCCTGCCCGAGCTGAAGAAGATCTCTCAGCTCTTCAAGCGTACAGGTAACCCAGTAGTATTTTTTGTTCATCGTAGAATCCATAATCTTCTTGTTTTATCAACATAGGCGCGATCCTTTTTAGTAAGTTTTACAATATCAGGAGAGTGTTCATAACCAATATGAACATGAGGTCGCTGACCACCATGCGTGTGTGCTAAATCAATCTGGCGTTTTTTTCTTCCACCACTATCATAAAAAACAATCGATTTCAAGGTTCCCGCTTCATTGACTAGTACATAAACACGGTTTCTGCCTGCAGACATTGTCTCAAGTGGTATAGTAGCAGCTGTAGTGGTCAAATGCCTTAAAAACTTAATATTGTCGATGCTAAGAAGAGTTTCAAATTCTGTACCATACAATCTTCCCTTGTCAGATACACCGCTTGCAGACCCTCTTCCCCCCATATTTACATCTCCTTATCATGATTTTGAAAAAGCGTTAATTGCCCTGCTGATGGTCTTTTTGCAGCTAGAGTCTTAGCAAGCTTACCCTCATAATCTACAGAAACAATCGTTGCGTAGCTATACATCTCCTGATAAGGGGCACAATAGCAGATGACTGCTTCAGGTTCAATCTCCTTGCACATTCTGATGAATCCGCTCATAAACTGTTCCTTGTACCTCCTAGTACCGATAGTGGAAACAGCGACTATACTGTGAAGCTCCAGACCGAGAAAGCAAAAGCGAAAACTTCCCTCATCACTCCAAACAACAGTAGGGATTACCACTAAACCACATAACTGCCAAAATGCTCCAATCAATCTACTTATAAAAACATTTAACAGCTGATCGTCCAACAACATGTCGGTATAGCAGCTTAAGTCAAGTGAGAGTGTCTGTTTGTACTGGCGAAGCTTTTCGATGTACTTCCAGGGTCGATTACGCACATTTTCGAGACGTGGGTCGTTTAAAAAGAACCCTACTGTTTTGCTCTTCGCGTCATTGTAATCGGTAAAACGAGTGTTTTGGAAGCCTATGTATGATAGGTTCTCTAGGTTAACTGCCTGTTTTCTAATAGTAGGCATGGCGATTTGATTAGTACGGATAACATGATGTCTATAAAGCAGACATTGTTCCTCTTCCAGCAATATGCAGGCAGGTTCGTAAAGGTGGAAAAAGTTCGTCGCTTGCTTTAAGAAATGATCGTCTCCTATGCTGTATCACTCCCCTTTATAGTCGCTTCGGTGCATAATGTTCCGCTGAGCCTATATTAAAGTATAGTATGTTCTTTGTCAAGAGGATTACGAAAATTTTATTCTTCAGCTTGTTTTTTAAGAACAATATGGTATACTAAGGTGGAGGTGAATATGAATGAGTCTTGGAGGAAATCTCAGGAGACTACGTGAAAAAAGTTCGCTTACGCAAAAGGAAGTTGCGCAAGCTATTGGTGTGTCTGAACGCGTATATGGTTTTTATGAATCTGGAAGATTTCCGAAGGATGAGATAATTTTAAGCAAGCTGGCTTGGTTATTTGGTATAACGATCAGCGAACTTTTTGATCTTGACAAAGAAAGTGGGGTACCACCGGAATTCGTTATTCTTGCTCGAAAGACAGATGATCTTCCTAAGGAGACACGTGAAGCTATCTATCACATGATAGACCAAACCATAGACTCTGTCCTTTTGCTTCTTGATGAGGAGGCTAAGACTCGTGGAAAAAAACCTTAATATAGAAATAGACTGGCATGCGATAACTGTTTTAGCTTATGGTGATCTATTAGAACAGGGATATAGCACGTTTCCGATTGATCCCTTGGAGTATCATAGACCAGGTTTGCATATTTTGTCCTATCAGCAATATGAGCAACTAGCTAAAGTCGCTGGTCAACCTCTGGACAGTAGATTCCAAGAATATATTGAAGAAGGCTTTTGTGTTGATGGGCTACGCCCGGGGATAAAACTGATTTTTTATGACGAGCTCAAATACCGGCCTCGAAAAGATCACACGTTATTTCATGAGATAGGGCATGCTGTTTGTAAACACAAGAAACATGGAGCATGGGAGGAAATTGTAGCTCACTTCTATGCTGCACAGATTAGAGCACCAAACGCTATCATTAATGAGCTAAAAAACAGAGGATACTGGGTTACCAAGCAACTATTGATGGAAGTTTTCGGTCTGTCAGATGAGTCTGCACAAAAAAAGATGACATATTTGGCTAGATTTCCAAATCTTCATCCGACAGAGTATGATCAGCAAATTGTTATCATGTTTGCTCCCTACTTGAATAGAACATATCCCGCTATTATCAGTATGATCGCTGATGAGTATGAATCCGAAATTACTGATCTCAGGGAGGATTGGGTATACGAAACACGTAGGAGACGATTATAGTAGAATACCATGAGTAAGGTCGTAGTTTTATTTTCTCTGTTGGGTAGAAACTTAATGGGTAGAAACCCATAAGGGGCTGTCTCAATAAGGGAAGTCCTAAACCATAAAAATCGGACTCGAAAGAGTCCGGTTTTTGTGGTATGATTCGAATATGCAACTACCCAATCATATGACCAGTACGGATTATACACGAGTGGACGAGGGCCCGTTTCCGAAGCCGCTATTTGCCAGAAGCGATGGATCACCTTTTTGAACAACAAGTGGATCTCTTGGCAGAATCAGGAGAGTTATCGCTGCAAAGTGTTTTCGTGGACGGAACAAAGGTGGAATCTTTTGCGGGTCGGTATCGGTATACCTTTGTCTAGAAGAAGCGGATGAACCGGGGCATCGAGTTTGTCTATGGTAGAGGCTGTTATGCCCTTATTCGGGCTTTTTTTCTTTTTGGAAACTGTTCTCCTGAGTAAATGCCAAAGATACATGGGTAAAGAGCTGTCCCATCAAGGATACGTGATATCCTTATTGAGACAGCTCCTTGGCTAGTTTCTTTTTCGTTGGCACGAACCTTGCCGGAGTTTGAAGCAGTAGTTTCCTTGCCCTAGCGCAAACCCTAACTATGCTTCAAAAAGCTAAATTCGTCTTTATTCTTCATACTATAAATGAAAGCTACCAGTAAATCTTTGGCGTAGTGCAAATCACCAAGGTCGATAACTTCGTAGGGGGAGTGGGAGTAGCGGGAGGGGATGGAGATAACCCCGGTAGGTACGCCGGCGTGGGAGAGGTGCATTTCCCCAGCATCTGTGCCTATGCCCGAAAAGATTTCATACTGATGGGGTATATTATTTTCCTTAGCCACCCGGCGCAGCCCCTTGACTACTTCCAGGCTAGAGATAAGGCGATTATCCAATACCTTAATAGCTGGACCGTTGCCTAAAACCAGGGCGTTATCTAAAACTCTCTCGGGGGTATCGCTGACGACCGTGGCATCCAGAGCGATGGCGACATCGGCGTGTATTTGGTGGGAAGCCACGCGCGCACCGCGAATTCCCAGCTCTTCCTGTACCGAGAAGACGCCATATACCTCTCCGGACACTTTAGCGAAGTCGAGTTCTTCTAAAGCTTTAACTAAAATCGCACAACCGGCACGATCGTCAAAGGCATGTCCCATGGCGCGGTTATCGCCGAACTCCTTGAACTCACTAGCCCAAGTTACTGTATCTCCAGGCTGGACGCCCATCTTGAGAGCGCTTTCCTCGTCTTTAGCCCCGATATCGATATAGAGATCCTTGGTTTGACGCACCAGGTCACCGCGATCAAACTGCCGCATATGGGCTGATAATCCCCCGATAATCCCCGGCAATTGTCCACTTTCGGTATTGACCCAAACCTGAGCCAAGAGGAGGTTGCGGTCGTCGTTGCCTCCCAATTTTTCGAAGCGGAGCAGTCCGCTTTTTTCTATCTTTTTAACGATTAAACCGACTTCATCGGTATGGGCAGAGAGGTACAATACCGGTCCCGGTAGCTTGCCTTTTTGGCGGAGGATAAGGTTACCGATGCCGTCCACATAGCACTCATCTACCTGCTCCTTCATGCGGTTATATAAAAATCGAATAATTTCCTGCTCCCTACCGCAGGCAGCAGGAATAGCCATAAGCTGTCTTAATAGCTCTTTCATTTTGCCTCCTTCTTGCGACCAAGGCTTACCTGAGGTTTATAACCTTACGAGGACATACTCATCATGGCGCGGAGCCCTTTATAGCCCTGCATGAAGTCTGCTGCTTCGTAGCGGAGGGTTACCCCATCTAAACGTATAGCGCCTGGCACCCGGGAAGCGGCGTCACAAAAACCACTGTTATGGAAACGGAGTTCGATAACGCAGGGGTGTGCCTGGAGGAACGGCTTGGCACTATTGGGGTTGGCGCTAAAAGCTTTGTAGGCTTGTTCCGCTCCGGCACGAATCAGCTTCTGGGACTTTTGGGGGGTCAGAGAGCGGGCAGAATAACGGGTGATAGCCTTTTTAGTTGCCACGGTAATGAGGGGCTTGTAATCCTGGGCTGCTTCATCGCAAGCCGATTGGTCTCCGGCGACAAAGATAACTGGCAAACCAAATTCGGCAGCAATGGCGGCGTTGATGCCACCTTCACCTAACTCGCGACCGTTGACGATGACTGCGTTAATCGAGCCACCCATCATGGTGTGGCTTAAAATGCCAACCACACCATTTTTGGCATGATAGCCCACAAAGGCCACTGCTCCAAATTCGGTGCCCACCCCTTCGGTACCTACTCCTTCCATCATGGAAAAAGGTTTGGGGGAGCCGGTAATCAGCTCAATTTCCGGGTTTAACTCTTCGATAAGAATGTTGCGCATACCGCCATGGCTGTCGTTAATGACGACTCCTTCGGCACCTGCAGCTAAGAAGCCTTCCGCCGC
>WREE01000108.1 GCA_009779515.1 Symbiobacteriaceae bacterium | reverse complement strand
GGTGAGATCCAGTAAGACCACCCACAAGGTATTACGAAAATATAGATCGAAGGGTGCCATGCTGAGTACGGTACGAAAGTTTTGCCAGTTCCAACTCTGCGGCCATAGGGCAGGTGGCCAGCGTATCACCCGGTTGGCATCGGCTAAGGCAGTGACAAACATCCAGTAAAAAGGAAAGAGGGTGATCAGGGCAAAAACTGAGAGTATGGCGTAGCGTAGGGTAACCCCCAGATTGTTCATAACTTTATTTTTCATCTTGTCTACCCCCTTAACCGTAAAAGTTGGTCTTGGAGGAGACCCAGCGCGAAAAGGCGGTGAGGACCAGAACCACCAATAGCAAAACGACCGAGGCTGCCGAAGCTAGGGAATAATCTCGGGCTCGCCAGACAGCATCAAAAATATAAACCACCAAGGTATGAGCGCTAACCGAACGGGAGAGGTTGCCAATAAGGGTATAGACCTCATTAAAGACTTTAAAGGCGTTGATCATGCCAATAGTGAACAGGTAGGCAATTACCGGAGAGATAAGAGGTAAAGTTATGCGGACAAAAGCGGTGGTTGCCGAAGCACCATCAACCTGGGCAGCTTTATAATATTGCGGATCGACTGAGAGCATGCCGGTGGTGAGTATAAGAATATTGAAGGCCAAGCTGCGCCAAATTCCAAAAATTATCACTGTGTAGTTGGCAACATTGGGATCGGTAAGCCAACGTATCTTAGGCAGATGAAACAAGTTGCCTAAAAAGAGATTCACTAACCCCCGATCGGTGTTAAAAAGAAAAGCCCAGGTAAAAGCTACAGCTACCGCCGAAGTAACATAAGGAATAAAAAAGATAGTTTGAAAAAAGGTGCGCAACCGTTGAATAGAGACCAGCATACTGGCAATAAGAATAGATATAGCAATGGACACTGGCGTAACCACAGCTGTATATAAAAAGGTGTTGCGTAAAGCCACTTTAAAGTCACGATCGTTTATGAGATATTCGTAAGTTTTAAGGGAGAGTTCGTAGTTGTCTGGGGAACGGTTACGGTTAAAGCTTTGCACGATAGCATTCCCTAAAGGGTAATAGGTAAAAACTGCCATGACCACCAAAGCCGGTAATAGATACCAAATAGCTTGCTTAAATCCTGCGTTACTCATAGTTTAAAACCTCAGGAGCAGTTTCTGCTCCGCATCTTGAGCGACATCGGCAAAGAGGTATCTTTTCATCATTTGTAGCTGAACCTCTATCTCTTCATCTTCTCTGAACAAAGTGTCGATGGCGGTAATCATGGTTACTCCATCTCCACCGGCTAACCGTAACTGGTAGAGAGCTTCACGTCCCAGCAGCTCTACATGGATGACCGATGCAGGGATGGCGCCCATGGTAGGAACTTCCCCCCTAGGATGGGGCGTTAATCCTTCGGGACGCACCCCCAGCCAAACTACCCCCTCAGGGAGAGATACTTCACCTAAAGAGTATTCCCCATACCATAACTCTCCCTCCTGAAGGCGTCCGGGGAGAATATTCATGGCAGGGGAGCCGATGAAGGTGGCGACAAACAAGTCGCGAGGCTCTTCATATATACCCTGGGGTCTGCCGGTTTGTAAAATATGCCCATCTCGCATGATAATAACTTCGTCAGAGATAGACATGGCTTCTTCCTGGTCGTGGGTGACAAAGATAGTGGTAATCCCGGTAGTTTTCTGAATGCGTCGAATCTCTTCCCTGGTAGAATGGCGTAACTTGGCATCTAAGTTAGATAAAGGTTCATCCAGAAGCAAAATCGGCGGGTTTTTCGCCAAAGCCCTGGCGATGGCCACCCTCTGTTGTTGCCCACCTGAAAGCTGGCTTGGTTTACGGTCTAACAGATTCCCGATTTGCACAATACGCGCTACTTCTAAAACCCGTTCCTGAATAGCACTCCGTTGCCACTTAGCATTCCGCAAGGGAAAGGAAATATTCTCCCGGACATTCATATGGGGGTAGAGAGCATAGTTTTGAAAGACAAAACCGATTCCCCTTTTGGTGGCATCGAGGGTGGTGACATCATTTTCGCCAAAAAATATACGTCCTTCGTCTAGAGGTTGCAGTCCGGCGATGGCATAAAGAGTAGTCGATTTGCCGCAGCCGGAAGGACCCAGGAGGCATACTAGTTTACCGGCAGGTATTTCCAGCGAGACATGGTCTACAGCGATTACTTCTTTATTAGCTGCCTGGCGGTCAGGGAAACGCACGGTCACATGCTCTAAAGATATGCGCATCGGTTAATCATCACCTAACCTGGCTTTACGCCAAACTTTTAGTTCCAGAGCCAGCTTGGCTTCCTTGTCTTTAATTTCTTGTACCTGAGCCAAGTAACCGGCATACTCTTCTGGATCTTCCAGCTCATCTAAATTAATGAGAACATTGTCTAAGGCACCTTGACAGCCACCGCTGGCAAGGGTGCCAGCCACCAAAGCGTCGCTGCAGGCGTTTTCGTTACCTTTATCGACCCCCTGGATAGCTAGAGCCAGCAGCTCCAGAGATGCTTGAGCCGTGGCTAGAGGCACTTTTATAGCTTCTCTGGTTCCCTGGAGAATGGCTTCCTGACGTTTCTCCCTCTCTTCAGGTGTAGTTCGCGGTAGAGCATAGGCAGCAACCACCCCTAAATAAGCGGCGCTGTCCTCTTCCATTAAGCGCTCTGCCAGATGGCGCAAGGCATGAGCCTGGCTTTGGAGCTCCTGCATATGCTCAGCTACCTCAGCGTAACGCTGCCGTCCTAGGGTGAGACCCGCCACCATTTCAACTAAAGCGGCTCCTAAAGCAACATTGAGCGCTGCTACGGAACCACCCCCCGGCGCCGGTGCGTCAGACGCCAGTAGGGTTAAAAACTCGTGTACCGTTAAGCTGGTAAGAGTTGGGGCTATATTCAACCAATGCGGTGCTTTCCCCCACTTCTACAGGCGGTGGGAGGCAGGCACCTTCTCTCCTTTCGATGATGAATATTTTCCTTGATAAATGTTTTCCTTGTTCCCGTAACTGCAACTTCCTGAGTTCGCTCCTGTAGATAGTCTCAAATTTAATAAATCAAGTTTCGCTTCGGGAGGTGTACTTTCCTGCCTGGCTTGTTGAACTATAACCAACCCCCTCTTGTCCTTTAAGCACAAGAGGGGGTTTATGGGGTTTAAATATTAGCTATCGGCAACCGCAGCGGCGAAAATATCTCTGAGCTCTGTGCCTGCTATTGTCTCCTTGTCGAGGAGCGCTTTAGCTAGGAAGTTTAGCTCCCGGCGGTGCTGTAATAATATTTCGGTGGCTTGCGCCAGGCAGGATTCGATAATCAGGCGTATCTCTTCATCAATAACCGAGGCAACTTCATCGCTGTAATCCCGGTTGCGGGAAATATCACGCCCTAAAAAAACTTCATGAGCTTTAGTGCCAAAGGTCATGGGACCCAACCTTTCGCTCATACCAAACTCCATCACCATGCGCCTAGCCATGCCGGTAACTCGTTCCAGGTCGTTGGTAGCACCTGTGGAAATATCTTCCAGCAGGATGGACTCGGCTACCCGACCCCCTAAGGCAAAAGAGATGGTGTTGGTTAAGTCACGGCGGGTCATATGGTAGCGATCTTCGGTTGGTAAGATAGAAGTAAACCCGCCTGCTTGCCCTCGGGGAACAATGGTGACATTGTGCACGGGGTCAAATTGCTGCAGATGATAACCAACCACCGCGTGACCGGCTTCGTGAACGGCGCTTACCCAGCGCTCCTTCTCGCTCATCACCCTACTCTTCTTGGCAGGCCCTGCCATGACCCTGGTGATAGCCTCTTCCAGTTCATCCATAGAGATGCGCTTCTTGTTGCGCCGGGCTGCCAGTAAGGCAGCTTCATTGACCAGGTTTTCCAAATCTGCCGGGGTAAAGCCAGGAGTCGACCGCGCTAAGTTCAGGAGGTGCACATCCTCTTCCATGGGCTTGTTACGAGCATGAAATCCGAGAATAGCTTCCCGCTCTTTGATATCTGGTCGGTCGATGGCTACCTGACGGTCGAAGCGTCCCGGTCGGAGCAGAGCCGGGTCTAAAATATCCGGACGGTTGGTAGCAGCAATGACAATAATATTTTCGTTAACTTCAAAACCATCCATTTCCACCAGAAGCTGGTTCAAAGTCTGTTCTCTTTCATCATGACCGCCACCTAAGCCGGTTCCCCTCTGGCGTCCCACCGCATCTATTTCATCGATAAAGACAATGCAAGGTAAGCTTTTCTTGGCATTTTCAAAGAGGTCTCGTACCCGGGATGCACCCACTCCCACAAACATTTCCACGAACTCCGAACCGCTTATGCTAAAAAAGGGAACACCGGCTTCACCGGCGGTTGCTCTGGCTATATAGGTTTTACCTGTTCCTGGCGGTCCATAAAGGAGGACGCCCTTGGGTATTTGGGCGCCAATTTCGGTAAACTTGGCAGGATGCTTGAGGAACTCGACAATTTCCGATAGCTCCTCCTTAACCTCTTCATAACCGGCGACATCGTTAAAGGTGATGCGGTTTTTATCTTCTCGGTGTAGTCGGGCGCGGGAACGACCAAAATTCATCACCCGGTTGCCCCCACCTGCATTCCCCTGCTGCATAAAGAAGAACCAAACCCCAATCATCAAAGCAAAAATTAAGAGGTAGTTGAGAATATTCATCCACCACTGGGAATCCGAAGGACTGGTAGCTTCCAAAGATGGCACTTGCAACAGTAGCTCCATTAAGGCTTCGTTGGTAGGATCCGGTATGACGGTGGAATACCGTTCACCTCCTAGCAGCTGACCACTGGCTTTTTGTCCGGTGAGCCTAACCGATTGGAGTTCCCCTTCTTGGAGCAGTTTGTGGAATTCGGTATAGGTTAAGTAGAGGGGTTCGCTCTGACCTTGATAAAAAAAGCTAATAAAAGCCATGGCTACCAGCACTATCAACAAATAAAAGCTAAGGCTACGTACACTACGGTTCACTATGCCACTCTCCTTGTTTCACTGCCCTGCCATTATACCAGTTTATGCTCATCCTGGCAACTGGCTATTTGTTATAAACCTCCGGTTTTAGTACACCGATGTAAGGAAGGTGACGAAAGCGTTCATCGTAATCGAGACCATAACCTACCACAAATTCGTCGGGGATGGTAAAACCGATATAGTCGACAGTAACTTCCATTTTACGCCGGGAAGGTTTGTCCAACAAAGAGATAATATGCACCGAGTGAGGTTGCTTACTCTCCATAAAAAGTTTTAGCTCACGTAAGGTGAGTCCGGTATCAACAATATCCTCTACCAAGATGAGGCTTCGACCCTGAACTACCCCAGAGACATCTTTGGTGATGGAGAGGTTACCACCACTGACACTACTGGCACCATAGCTGGAACAGGCTACAAAGTCGATGGCTACCGGAATGCTGATCTGTCGACACAAATCGGCCAAAAAAACAAAAGAACCCCGGAGGACACCTATGAGGACTACATCCTGACCGGAGAAATCCTGGCTGATGGCGTGTGCCAACTCCTTAACCCGGTCTTCAATTTCCTGAGCAGTATAGAGGACACGGGAAATGTCTGGATATGAGGGCATCGACATGTAGCTTACCTCCTCGTATGGGTGTAAGAAAAAGTAAAATAGAAGCTATCGTTAGCTCGGGAACGAAAAGGGTCAGCGACGACTAACCCTGGAATTGCCGCAGGTGTGTCATTAATTAGCAGTAAGGGGTAAAATGCTCTTTGGGGAAGTGGTATTTCGTAGAAGCGTAGGAGTTCTCCTATACTTTGCTGATGCCCTCGCACTAATAAACAGTCCCCAGGTTGGCTGGAGCGTAAGTGCCAGCCATGTAGGAAAACGCCTGCCAGTCGGCTCTCGGGGCGAGAGGTGGTGTCAGACCCAGTATCCAAATGACCATAAAGAAGTTGAGGTAAGATTAACGACGACCAGGGGAAGCGCCAGCTGACCACTTCCCCGGGATGCACCGGTGGTTCTACGGCTAAAGCCCAAGGCTCAGGTGGCCAATCTTGTAAAAAGAAAATATTTCGATGGCTGCGTTGTAGGGAGCGCCTTCCCGGCAACTGGTAACTTTTTCCTTCCACCATATTTGTCCATAAGTTCTCTAAGTGTAGCAAGTGACGGTGCTGTAGCTCTTCCCGTATATCTGACTTCTGCAGCGTATGGAAAATGCGTAGCAGCATGCGCTTACGAAGTGGTGGCGGTAGCTCCTGCCAGTGTTGTAGGTTGTAGCAGTACATCCCCATCTCCCAGCTACCTTGAGCTAATTCTCCCTCGACTACCTGCCGAAAATAGGCTTCATCTTCAGCCAGCAAGCTCATAGTTTGAACTAGCTTGGCTCGCCAACCAGGGTGTTGATCGTCTAAAAAAGGCAAAGTGTGGTGGCGTAAGCTGTTGCGACGAAAGCGGAGTAGATCATTATCTGGATCGGCAAAAGGTTTGAGCCCTTGACTGGCCAAATAAACCATTATTTCCTGACGGGTAAAAGGAAGGAGAGGACGCACCAAACGTACGCCAGGGGCAAGATCCCGTTCCTGAGGAATACCTCCCAAAGAACCGGGAGCACTACCCCGCAGTAAACGTAACCAAAACTGCTCCACCTGATCGTCTTGCTGGTGCCCCATAACTACCACCGACGCTTGCTCCTCTCTGGCGACCTCTCCCAAAAAGGTGTACCGAGCATGGCGACCGGCTTCTTCGATGCCTAACTTTCGTTCTTGCGCCAACTTGGCAACATCTACCGTGCTCTGCCGGCAGGAAAGGCTGAACTGGAAGCACATTTGCCGTACATAACTGGCTTCCGGGTAACTCCCTTCGCTCAACAAATGATTAAGATGGGCGACCGTAAGGCGCCAGCCATATTTATTTTGCAACTGATGTAAAAGAGAGAGTAAGG
>WREE01000107.1 GCA_009779515.1 Symbiobacteriaceae bacterium | reverse complement strand
GCTTTTTCTTTTTCGCCAGCTTTCATGTAGATAAAGCACAGCGCGGCGCGGGTCGTGTGATGAACCTTATCACCTTGGTTGCCTGATAACACACGTTCGCATAATGAAACGGCTTTAGATAACTTAACCGGATCATCTTCAAGGGCAAGCGCCATAGCCATGTCCGACATTATGCCTTCGTCATTCGGAAATGTTTTGAGTCCTTCTGAAAAAACTTCGATGGCGGCGGTTATGTCACCGCTTCGCCAATGGTTGTGCGCGTTGGTGAACACAGCATTTCTCGTCTGCCGGTCATTGATTTTGTCCATGCCGATGAGTGCGTCTACGGTGACCTTGTAGAGGTTCGCGAGAGCGGGTAAGAGCGTGATGTCTGGCAGCGTATCGCCACGCTCCCACTTGCTCACGCTCTGAGGTGAAACGCTTAGCATCTCCGCAACTTCCTCTTGTGTAAGGTCTTTTCCTTTGCGTAGGTTTTTCAAGTTTTCAGCGATGAATAACATATTGGGTTCCTCCAAAAAAGTATTAGCGCGCTTGAGAGTATTATAACCGCAAGCACGCTAACATTCCATATCGCGTTAGGCGATAAAAATTCTATTGCCAGGCGAATTTACTTTTGAGCAAATAACATAGCCGAACCCTTCACTGACGAATTTAAGATCGTCGGTGAAGGGTTCGACTACGTTTAGTGGTTGGTGGAGCCGAGGGGGATCGAACCCCTGACCTCTTGAATGCCATTCAAGCGCGCTCCCAGCTGCGCCACGACCCCGTGTTCATAGAATATTCAGTTTTGACAAAAGGGAAGTTGGGTTTCATTTGTGAACCAACCAGGAGTAAGCTACTGCCTGGAACTTGCCTTTGTGCCAACTCTTTGCAGAGTATAGCAGCTTAAAAAAGAGCTGTCAAGGGGGGCGTTAAGCTTTTTTTCGTTATCTTGACGGAAAGATATTTTGCGTCTATCATGTACCGGCACAGAATCTTTTATGGAAAGGTTGTGTTTTCAATTCTGCCCAAAAAAAATATAGGAGCGCTTTTAGGTTGTCTGCTTTTGGTTGTAGGGTGCTCAGCTCAGGAAACCGCCAGAGAGGTCACACCTCCCAAAATTATGGTGGAAGTGGTGGCACCTATACGCCAGGACATGGAGAGTGTTTTGCGCTATCCTTGTCAGATAAGACCGGCTACCCAAGTGTATGTTACCAGTAAAATAGGAGGGAAAGTTGCCGCTGTTTATCACGATATAGCAGATAAAGTGACAGTGGGCGACCCTCTTTTTGCTTTAGACACCACCGATATTGATAACAATATTCGCACACTGCAAGCACAAATCCACACGGCAGAGGCAGCGGTTCGCAGCGCTGAGACGGGAGTCGCTCTGGCTACCGGAAGTCAGTTGCAAAGCCAGATAAACCAAGCCTCCGGAGCAGTTTTACAAGCGAGCAGTGGCGTAGAGCAAGCCCGTATTGCCTGTCTGCAAAGTGAGCTGGGGGTTAGTAACGCTAACCAAGCCTTAGAGCAAGCACAGCTTACCTATAAAGATTTAGAACGCGACCTGCAAAACAGCCAAAAGCTGCTGGCAGTTGGGGAGGTCACTCGGCGTCAGTTGGAACAGCTGGAATTGGCTTTAGAGCAGATGCACCTCCGTTTGCAACAGGCGGAGTTGGGGCAAAGCCAGGCTTTGCTGAATCATGAATTGGCTAAAACTATGCTAGAGCAAGCAGAGAGTAGCCAGCGTTTAGCAGAAAGCAGCTTGGCTTTGGTGTCTAACCAAGTTCCTTTGGAAGCCAAGCAACGAGCCGAGGACACCCTCAACCAGGCAACCGCCCAACGGGATGCTCTGCTCACCCAACTGATTACTGCTGAGACCGCCTTGGCAGAAGCGGTGGTGCGTGCTCCCATCAGCGGCACTATTACTTCTCGCCAAGTCGAAGTAGGTGCCATGATCGGAACCTCTACTATGGCCTTTACCCTCATGGATATTGAAACGGTATATGCTAGTATTAACATTTCCGAAAGTCACTTGAACAAAGTTCAGGTGGGAATGGAAATGAAAGTGCGTATTGCCGCTGTTCGGGAAGAAGACTACTGGGGTAAAATCGAAGTCATTGGCATTGCCGCGGCACCAGGCGCCGCCGTCTTTGAGGTGCGCTTGGCACTACCGAATGCCGAAGGAGCGATAAAACCGGGGATGTATGCCGAAGTTAACTTAGTCGCTCTACGGGAAGAAGGAGTTTTAGTCCTTCCTCGGGGAGCGATCTTAGCCGATAGCAACTCTCATTACATCTATGTGGTGGAAAATGATGTCGCCTACCGCCGGGAGGTGCGCTTGGGTATTGAAGTTGGTAATATGGTGTCAATTTTAAGTGGTATCCAAAGTGCGGAAGCTGTGGTAGTTAAAGGTAACAAAGGGTTGAGCCACGGTGCTGCTGTCACCATGGTTAATACCCTGTCCTAGGAGGCGCTGTTATGTCAGAATTTGCCATCCGGCGCCCGGTTACCGTGGTCATGCTTTTTCTCATAACTGTTATTATGGGGTTTATGGCTCTGGTTGATCTTAAGCAGGCCTTGCTTCCGGAGGTTAATGTAAATATTGCCGTGGTGAGAGCAGAATTTTCCGGTGCCGGACCTGATGAAGTCGAGAGTATGGTTATCAAATTGTTGGAGAGTGCTCTGGGAACTGTCAGCGGCTTAAGCGAAATGACTACCACCGCCAGTAACGGTAACGCTTTATTAATGCTGGTCTTTGAAGACGGGGTTAATATGGACTCTGCCGCCCTGCTGATACGGGAAAGGGTGGACTTGGTTCGTCAGTTCTTGCCCAGTGGTGTCGAACCTATGGTCTTAGCGGTAAACCCTAACATGCTAGATAACTTGACCATTGGTATTACCGGAAATATGGATTTAGTAGATTTAAAAACGCTAATTGATAATAATATCAGCAACCGTTTGGAAAAGCTGGATGGTGTTGCCTCGGTCAGTGACAGAGGAGGCAAGGAGAGAGAAATCGCTATTAACTTAAAGCCAGACCGGATGAATAGTTACGGGGTGAGTGCCACCCAGGTAGCGCAGCTGATTGCTGCCGAAAACCGTAACGTTCCCGGGGGAGACTTAATTCAAGGGGATATGCAGTTGCAAGTGCGTACCCAGGGTGAATTTGCCTCTATTAAAGAGATAGAGGATCTACTCATTCCCAACGCCCGAGGTATGGTGCTAACTATTAAAGATATTGCCGAAGTGGTGTCCGGATATAAGGAGCAAAGCAGTTATACTATTATCAATGGTATTCCTGGGATGACCTTGACCGTGCAAAAACAATCTACCGCTAACACGGTGGAAGTGTCGGACCGGGTCAATGCGGAGTTGGTTTTACTGCGCCGTGACTTTCCTGAGTTGCAGTTCACCGTGGCTAACGACAGTGCACGTTTTATCAAAACCTCGATCAACAATGTCTGGAATGCGGCGCTGCAGGCGACTCTGCTGGCAGTTATCATTCTTTTTATCTTCTTAGGGGAGTGGCGCAGCTCCCTGATTATCGCTGTTTCTATTCCCAGCTCGATTTTAGCTACCTTAGCTTTAATGTTCTTCTTCGGCTTTACTATTAACATGGTAACTTTGATGTCCTTGGTTATCTCCGTGGGCATGCTGGTGGATAACTCCATTGTGGTTCTGGAAAATATCATGCGTCATATGGAGATGGGGAAAGATAAAGTCACCGCTGCTCTCGACGGCTCTAAAGAAATAATTATTTCCATTATGGGTTCCACCCTTACCACCGTGGTTGTCTTTGTGCCTATTCTGTTTACCACTGGTATTGCCGGCGAAATGCTGCAACAACTGGGTTTTGTCATTACCATGGCTTTGGGGGTTTCCTTACTGGTTTCCCTGACGTTTGTTCCCATGGCTTGTTCCCAGCTGCTGCGGGTGGAGTACTCCGTTACCGCTAGTACTCGAGGCTCTGCTTGGCAATCTTGGAACGCTCAGCTCCTCCGACTGCATAATGGCTACCACCATTTATTACTCTGGGCTCTTAATCATAAAAGAATAGTTATCACCATTACTCTTGGTTTCGTCACGGTGACCGGTTTACTTTTAGGCACCATGGGGATGAATATGATCCCGAATATGGATATGAGCATGGTGACTATTGATATTACTCTGCCTCGCGGCAGCCTCCTGACGGAGACTGGTAGTGTTGCTGAGGAGATTCTGCAGAGGGTGCGTAGTCATCCGGCAGTGGCGGATGCCCTCTTGACCGTGGGGGGTGGAGGCGCCATGAACGCTGCGGCAGGCTCGGCTTCCCATCGAGCATCGATCCTGGCTAACCTCCATCCCAAGCAGTCGCGAGCACCTATACATCAGATAACCGAAGAGCTAAAGCAAAGGATAAGTCTCTTTCCCGATGTGGAGCTTACCATCTCCAGCCAGGGAGGGGTTGTGGGTGGCGGAGCAGCTTGGCTAGGTATGGGGAGTTCCCTCAGCCTCAACCTTTACGGAGAGGATATGGAACTGCTCCGCAGTCACGCGGAGCGGATTATCGATATTATCAGTGTGCTTCCAGCAGTGGCTAATCCTCAAAGCTCCCTCAAAGAGGGTGCTATGCAGGCTAACATCCGGGTCGACCGGGTCAAAGCGGCTTATTATGGCTTACAACCAGCTTCGGTAGCTGCTACCGTGCAGATGGCAGTTACCGGCTTTACCGTCACAAAGTATAAAGAAGATGGTAACGATATTGACGTAGTTATCCGCTATAATCCAGAGGATCTGCTCTATTTGGAGGACTTACAAAATATTGTTTTAAGTACTGCTACCGGAGGGCGGGTAGCTCTGCACGAAATTGCTACCATCGAAATGGGGCAAGACCGGGGGGATATTACTAAAATTAACTCGCGACGCTATGTCACCATCTCGGCGGAAATAATAGGCAGCGATTTAAACACCGTTAGCCAGGAAGTTAGCTCCCTGTTGGCGAATTATGTTATGGAAGACAGTTATTCCTGGGAGCTAGGCTCGACCTATACCACGATGATGGATTCCTTCACCGATTTAGGCATAGCTTTGGCGCTTGGCTTTATTATGGTCTATATGGTGGTGGCTTCCCAGTTTGAATCTCTCATCTATCCTTTTATTATTATCTTCTCTATTCCTGTCTCTATGACTGCAGGTTTGTTTGGTCTCTTTGTTACAGCACAGTCGATTAACTTGCTAGCCATTATCGGTTTAATTCTACTCATGGGGGTAGTGGTGAATAACGGCATTGTCCTGGTGGACTTTATCCATATCTTGCGTCAGGAAGGTAAAAGCACTCGTGAGGCCATTTTGGAGGCAGGTCCGGTGCGTTTGCGCCCTATTCTCATGACCACTATTACTACGGTTGTAGGTTTGTTACCCCTGCTGCTGGCTACCGGCGAAGGTTCCGAACTCCAAGCTCCCATGGGAGCTATAATTGCCTACGGTCTTTCATTTGCCACCCTGATTACTTTGATACTCATCCCTACCCTCTACGAAATGATTTACGATTTTCGTGAAGGGGTAAGACAAAAAAGGGTACATACAACAAAGGAGGATAAAGTTGAGGCGTTTATTTAAAGTATCTCAGGGAGGGTTAATCATCCTCTCCCTCAGTCTGCTTCTCTCCGGTGGCTTACTATCCGTGTTTGCCGAGGAAGCGCCTCGGGAGTGGGAAGAGGAGCCTTACCGTTTTCCCGATATCGTTAAAAAGATAGAGTTGCCGGAGCATCTGACCTTGGAGTTTACCCAAATCGAAGCCGTTATGCGACAAGCCAGTCCAGTTTTAATGAACACTGCTGCCAATAGGGAAGTGGTGCAGTATAACCGCAACCAATTGGGGCAGCAACAGGATGCGGCGCGTCACGCTCTTTATAACTTGGGGGTGGCTATGGGTGGTATCAGCCAGATGACTTCGGGGTTGGATGCAGCTTTTGCTGCTGCCGCCGCTGCCGGAGCAGCTC
Organism: Symbiobacteriaceae bacterium; assembly: GCA_009779515.1. Taxonomy (GTDB): domain Bacteria; phylum Bacillota; class JAAYKD01; order JAAYKD01; family WRDA01; genus WREE01. The sequence goes on along the minus strand of WREE01000107.1, from coordinate 998 downwards.
CTACTCTCACTGACATGGTCCTTAAATCTGCTGTGGAAGGGCAATTAACCAGCACGATCAGTCAGCTGACTTCCCAGGCGCAATCTCTTGCTACTGCCGATAAGGGGTATGTTGCCGGGGGAAATCTTTCGGCAACCGTAGCTCAGTTAGATGAAGCATCTTTACAAATTATATATGGCGCCTACAGCCTGCACCATGGCTATTTATATGCTACGCGGCAGATTGGGCGTTTGCAAGAGGAGTTAGTACTCTTGCAGCGGCAAATGCAGGTAGTGACCTTGTTGGAAGAGTTAGGTTTAACTGCAGCTTATAATAAACAGAGTTTGCAAAATGGTATACAAGCTATGGAGCAAGGGATCCGACTGGCTCAGCTGGAGCAGGGCAACCTGCTCATCGAGTTAAACCTCCTGCTGGGACGAAGTGCGGAGGCCAGTCTGGAACTGGCCCCTATTCCTCTGCCAGATTTACAGGTTGTCAAAGATTTAGACTTTCCCCAAGTGTGGGCAACAGTCTATCAAGGGTCGTATCTTCTTAAAGGTAAAGGGTATTCCCAAGCTGGGTTGCAAGATCAATATGATGATGTGGTCTGGATGTACGGAGAATTTGGCGATCGTGCCTGGCGCGCCGAACAACAACTGGAGGGTGCTAAGCTGGATACCACCATGTCGGAAGCTCAGCTACGCAGTCGCTTGGCTACTCTCATTGACAAAATGCAACATAACGTGGCTGGTTATCACCTGGAGCAAAGCAAGCTGGAAAGCGCTTATGCCACTTGGCAGCGGAGTGAGCTAAGCTACTCTTTGGGTTACCTATCCGAAAACGATCTTCTGCAACAACGTAACGCCTATGCCCAGCAGGCAGCGGTGGTAGCTCAGGCTTCAGATGACTTAGGGTTAGCCTGGCAACGCTATCTTCTCATCTGCCGGGGTATGGATATTGGCAGGTGAGATAGGCACTGTGTTGGAGCTCTTTGAAAAGCATTTGCAGCAAAGTCGGCT
>WREE01000106.1 GCA_009779515.1 Symbiobacteriaceae bacterium | reverse complement strand
CATACGATATCAAGGGTAACGGCTCGAACATCAAGGAGTTCAAATTGGCGAAGTAAAGATTCTTTTAATGCGTAACCCCTACGAAATAAAGCACGATGCGTCCGCTTGGGATACTCTCTCAAGCGGATGTAGTTTTTTAGACAAAACACCACGACAAAACGTGTTCGAGAACTCGGATTTTATGTATATGCTCAATCGGGTGGCCGGCGTCAAGGCTGCGTTTTAATGAACGGCCTGTTCCCGGCAATGCGGCACAGCATAACACGGATATGCTTGTAAGCAACGAGGCTGAACCGGGGCACGACCCCAAGTGCCGACAGCACTCTATACCATGAGAGGGAATCATTCCTGTCGCATGAGCTGACAATCCAGCTTCGGTACAACCGGGTGCCGGATGAACCGAATGATACGCCGTGGGGAGTACCCCTCAGCTCATGGAGCGGAAATACGACGCCAAAGATTACATGGTCATGATTGACTTCCCGCAGGGTAAAGACTTCGACGAGGATTTGACCGATAAAGAGAAATTGGAAAGGGTTTGAAAAACACCGTTAAAATGCACAAAGGAACGAGCCTTTAAGCCTGTTTTTAACTGAGCCACCAACGTGTTTACTGTGTTTTCGAGCGGTTTCTTTTGCAGTTCGACGGGTCTGCCCGTAGGTACGGACAGAAACACCTATAACGATGTAGGATACGGGTTTGCCGTTTCAAACGGTTGTAAACACGTTTCCCATTTTTTTTATCGCGAAAAGCGCGGAAAAGATTAACCACGAGTAACGATAAAACCACGACCACCGCAACAGTGAGAGCCGAACAGCTCGACCTGGTAAAGCATATCGGTGAAAAAACCTATCGGGTAAAAGGCCACTTCAATCCCAACAGCTGGGAAAACATGAACGATGAGATAATCCATATGCTCCGAAACGAGGTGAAAGCACCGAAGATTTTTGCATTTTGCCTTATAAAGCCTTCCACCTGGGTTTCAGTACACTGAAGCCTGGGTGGTTGCTGGTTTGACGATAGGATTAGTGCTAGTGGACTAATCCTAAACCTTAAATATGTATGGAATTAAAATAAAAACCTTTTCTCGTATGAAGGAATCATCTAGGGCTGAGGCGAACTATAGCCTGGCAACTGTATTATTACTCCTAGTGCGCTCGTAGCTCAGCTGGATAGAGTGTTTGGCTACGAACCAAAAGGTCGCAGGTTCGAATCCTGCCGAGCGCGCCATTTTTCCAAAATGTAGGCGTTTGCGGGTATGGCGGAATTGGCAGACGCGCCAGACTTAGGATCTGGTGGAGAGATCCGTGCAGGTTCAACTCCTGTTACCCGCACCACGTATTGCTTTCCGATCCCAACCGACTTCAACCTCGGTGTGGCTTCGGTTTTTTTGTAAGGAGGTTTTGTATATGCCGAAAGACATTATGATGTTCTATATCCCTACTTGACCTCACTGCGTCCGTGCATTTGCATGGGTTAAGGAGCTACAGGAGAGTTACCAAGAGCTGTCTGGTTTGCTCATTACCACTATCGACGAACAGAAGGAACCTCAACTGGCAGACAGCTACGATTATTATTATGTACCTACTTATTTTGTGGGAGGGGAGAAGCTGCACGAAGGTGTGGCTACCAAGGAAAAGCTGGAGGCAGTGCTGCGAGCTGCTTTAGTATAAGCCCAAAGGAGGAAGCGCATTTGGTTGAAGATCCACGCCAAGGAAAGTATCGGCATTACAAAGGGCGGTACTACCTGTTACTGGGAACAGCAACCCATTCGGAGACCTTGGAACGGTTGGCTATCTATCAGTCTCTGGAAGATGATGGTCATCTTTGGGCACGCCCCCTTAGTATGTGGAACGAGCTGGTGGATGTAGATGGAGTGCTAGTACCGCGTTTCCTCTTTATTGAAGATACTACCAGGTAGCTATGCAACAGAAGGAAACCCCAACCACCTGGTTAGGGATGTCGTTACCGGAAATGCGAGATGCTTTTCTAACTTTAGGATTAGACGGATATCGTGACCACCAAATGGCAGATTGGCTCTATAAGAAAGGTGTTACCGATTTTGCCGCAATAACCAACTTTTCTCTCGGTTTACGCCAACTTCTTGCGGAAACCGGTTCTTTGGGTTACCCTGAAGTAACTAGGTTTTTAGCCAGCAAAGAGGATCCCGTCTGGAAAGCGCTGCTAACCTACGATGATACAGCCCAGGCAGAATGCGTCCTGATGAGTTACAGTTACGGCAACTCCGTTTGTCTATCTACTCAGGTGGGGTGTCGTATGAGCTGCCTCTTTTGTGCATCGGGATCCGGGGGTTGGCAACGCAACCTCAGTGCGGGAGAGATACTGGCTCAGATCCTTATCCTGCGCCGCCTGGCTCTGCCTCAAGGGGAGGGTCATCGGGTATCTCACCTGGTTCTCATGGGCATGGGGGAGCCTTTGGATAACTTTGAGCAAGTACACAAAGCCCTGACTATTGCCAATGCTAGTTGGGGGTTGGGTATCTCGTACCGCAATATTACTTTATCAACTATCGGCTTGGTACCCCAAATGGAAAAGCTACGCCATTTAAAACTACCTCTGAACCTTTCCCTCTCCCTCCATGCTCCCGACGATACTCTGCGCCACCAATTAGTGCCTGGCGCTACCAAATTCAGTATCTCTGAAGTGTTGGGAGCTTTATGGCGCTATGTCGAAACCACCAGACGCCGGGCTACTGTGGAGTATTGCCTTATCAGTGGTGTCAACGATAGCGCCAGTCAAGCCCGAGAACTGGCGCGATTACTGAAAGGGCATCTGGTGCATCTTAATCTTATTCCCTATAACCCTCCAGGCTCGGAGAAAGCTCCCAGATCCTGGCAACGCAGCTCCCTCCAGAATACCCAAGCCTTTACTACTATCTTGCAGGAGGCGGGGGTAACTACCACCCTAAGACGAGAAATGGGGAGCGATATCTCCGCTGCATGTGGGCAATTAAGGCAAATGAGTAAGAGCATTCCTGCAGCGGAGCGGAAAGAGGGTAGTTAAAATGGCTAGCCAATTGGATCTCGTCTATGCTGAAGGTACTGATACCGGACTAGTGCGCAGTGATAATCAGGATGCTCTCTTTGCAGGCACCCTGGGCTTAATTACTGCAGCAGGAGATCCGGTTCATTTATTTTTAGTTGCCGATGGTATGGGAGGCTACCAGGGAGGTGATGTAGCTGCACGTGTTGCCGCTACCTTCTTCCGTCGTGCTTTGTGGGAATGCCATGAAGATTGGCCGGCTACCGATCATCCCCAGGGTTGGGGTGAACTGCTTCGTAGCTTAGTCCTACAAACCAATACCAAAGTCATTGAGGCTCAGGCAACATTGGGGTTGCCAGATATGGGTACAACGCTAACCGCCGCTGTGGAGTGCCAAAGGATAGTGCATGTGGTGCATGTAGGAGATAGCCGTTTGTATCATTTCGATGGGGAAAGGTTGTATCAGGTTACCAGTGACCATTCCCTGGTAGCAGAGCTGCAGCGTCAGGGGCAAATCACCGATCTGGAAGCCAGGTACCATCCCAAACGCAACATGATCACCCAAGCCCTGGGAGCCGCTTGGGATATTACGGTGGAGACCAAAAGTATGGAGTTGGCTCCCAATTCCAAGCTACTCCTGTGCAGTGATGGTTTAAGCAGTATGATCTCTGACGAAGATATTTCCGCGGTAATTCAGCAGGACGGAGACCCCTACGATCAGGTACACCAGTTGATAAGTCTAGCCAACAACAGGGGTGGCGAAGATAATATCACGGTAATCATTGTTGGCTACCGCCCCAGAAGGGAGGAGGGGTCGCTCCTGTGATGGGAGGTATGGGAGGTCGCACTCTCGATGAACGATATGAAGTTTTAGAAAAAATCGGCGATGGCGGTATGGCGGTGGTCTACCGCGCACGGGATCTTCTGGAGCGACGCATTGTAGCAGTTAAAATATTGCGCCAGGAGCATCTCTCCGACGAGGATTTTATCCGCCGCTTTCGGCGAGAAGCTGAAGCCTCTTTGCGTTTGCATCACCCTCACTTGGTGGAGTTTTACGATGTCAACGCCGCCAGTGAGCCTTACTATCTGGTGATGGAGTATGTTGATGGGGTCAACTTGCAACAGCTAATTTCGGGAGAACAACTAAGTTACGAACGTATACTATATATTGCTCTGCAAATCATCGATGGCTTAAGCTACGCCCATGCTAACAAAATCGTTCACCGCGATATCAAACCTCAAAATATATTGGTCGCTTCCGACGATACTGTTAAAATAACCGACTTTGGTATCGCGGTTTTAGTTACCACTTCAACTTTGGTTAACACGCGCAATGTTATCGGTTCGGTACATTATCTTTCGCCGGAGCAAGCCAAAGGGGAGCCTATTACCGAACAATCTGACCTCTATTCCCTGGGGGTTGTTCTGTACGAAATGATCAGCGGAGTCGTCCCTTTTCAAGGAGATTCTCCCGTAGCTATCATCATGAAACATACCCAGGAGGAACCCCTCCCTCTCAGCGAGTGGCGTCCGGATATTCCTGCTGCTTTGGAGGATGTGGTCATTACCTTGCTGGCTAAAGACCCTCGTAATCGTTATCGCCACGCTCTGGATGTACGCGACGATTTAGAGCAGGTCATAGAAGAGTTACCAGAGCTAGAGGAATCCAGTCTGCTCAGGCGGTTACGTCGTTTTACTCGCAACGATAGCGCTAACCAACTGGAAAAACGTTTGAGCAACCAACTGCTGCGCTGGCTTTTAACCTTTTCCCTCTTGGCTTGTCTTATCGGAGGTGCTCTTTATGGCGCTTGGGAGCTTCTCATACCGAAACGGCAAACAGCTTCCATGCCCAATGTCGTCGGCATGCACATCCAAGCAGGTCTCGAAAAACTTCAGGAAACCGGTTTCCTAGGGGTTATTTCCGAAGAGGTATATGATAGCCGTATACCCGAGGGGCAAATTATCCGTCAGGATATGCAGCCGGGTTTAAATAGCTTCACAGGTAGTGAAGTTGGTTTAGTGGTATCCCTTGGTAAGGAAACCTTTCCTTTTCCTAACGTGGTTGGTCAAAGTGAGCAACAGGCTAATTTGGTTTTATCTGCTAAAAAGCTCCTGATAACTCCCAAAATGGAGCACAGCGCTACAGTTCCAGAAAATATAGTTATGCAACAAATTCCCGAAGCTAACACCATGCTTGCCGAAGGAGCAGAAGTTACTCTCATTATTTCCAGCGGTCCGCAAAGGGTGCAGATGCCCTTGGTGCTGGGGATGTCCTTTGATGATGCCCGTAAGGTGCTGGAGCAGCTGGAACTGTTGCCGGCGGTGGATACACCGAAAATACGCGCCGATGCTGCTTACTCACCAGGAGCTATTACCGCTCAGCTCCCTCAGGCGGGAGAAATGGTGGCGAAAAATTCTCGGGTAGAGCTTTGGACTAACCCGACTCAGGGAGAGGTAGAGCTAGTTATTACCTTTGACAGCGAGCCTGCTCTTCAGGTGATTAGGGTGGAGGTGGATGACCAGTCGATTGTCGAACCGTCCAGAGTGGTCTATGAACAATCCTTCCCCGCTAACAGCCTTCCTCGCCGCTTGAATATTCCCGTTGAGCCTCCAGCAGTTATCCGAGTGTACCGCAACGGTGTCCTCATCCATATGGAAACCCGCTGATGTCAGAGACGATACAAGGCATCGTTATCCGTGGGGTGGCAGGTTTTTTTGAAGTCATCAATGACCAGGGTGAAGTTTTCCAAGTAGGAGCGCGGGGAAAACTACGTCGGGATGGGGGAGAGCTCTTGGTGGGAGATAGGGTAGTATGCTCCTACGAAGGGGAGCAGCTGATGATTTCCCAGGTGTTTCCACGTCGGAACCGTTTGCTACGCCCACCGGTAGCCAATATTTCCCAGGTAGTCCTGGTTTTTTCTTGCTCTTTGCCTGAACCTAATTGGCTTTTATTAGATCGGCTGCTCCTTATGGCGGAACAACAAGAAATCCGCCCTATTATATTTTTGAATAAAACCGATTTGGTTCCCTCGGCTTTGACCCAACAGTACATTGCTGTGTATGAGCATACCGACTATCTAACCATAACCGGCTCAACCAACACCGGCGAAGGGATAGGGGAGCTGCGCCAGGCGTTGCAAGAAGCTATATCCGTCTTAGCCGGTCCTTCGGGAGTGGGTAAGTCTAGCCTTTTGAACCATCTTAACCCCAGCTGGAAGTTGGAAGTCGGCGATGTTTCGGCAAGGTTACGCCGGGGCAAACATACCACCCGCCAGGTACAGCTGCTGGTTTTAGCTCGGGGTAGTATGGTAGCGGATACCCCTGGTTTTTATTCGCTGGAGAGTGCTGCTACCCCCAGTCGCTCCCTTGCTTCCTATTACCCAGAAATGCGTCCCGTTCTGGGAGATTGTTATTTCGGCAGCTCCTGCCTCCACTACAAAGAGAACGATTGTGCGGTCAAAGATTTGTTGGCTACAGGAGCGCTACCCCAGCAACGATATAATAACTATCTTATTTTGTTGGAAGAAATGCTGCAAAAAGAGGGTCGTAACAGATAGAAAGTAAGCCGGTTAACTTGTAGAGATATGCCACCGAAAGGAGAGCCTCGAATGCTCATTGCGCCTTCTCTTTTGGCAGCTAATATTGGTAAACTGCAACAGGAAGCCCAGCAGGTTTGTGCTGCCGGCGCTGATTGGTTGCATGTAGATATCATGGATGGCAACTTCGTGCCCAATATATCTATGGGAGCGAAGGTAGTAGAAATGTTGAAAAAAAGTCAGTTAGGCGTACCTATTGATGTTCACTTGATGGTTACGGAGCCTGAATGGTACCTTGCTTCTTGCCTGGAAGCCGGTGCTGACTATATCACTGTCCACTGGGAAGCCTGCAAACACCTACACCGGGTCTTGCAAGTCATCAAAAGCAGCAAGTATAAATGCCTTAGCGGGGTTGCTTTGAACCCTCATACCCCTGT
>WREE01000105.1 GCA_009779515.1 Symbiobacteriaceae bacterium | reverse complement strand
GTAGCTTGGCTTTAGTCGTGGCTTATTTCCTGTGGCGGTGGGTTGAAAAATTACTTTTTCCCGATACCAACTCCGCTCCTACCTTACCATGAAGACAGGAAGCTAGAAAATGGCGAGGAAGGAAAAAACCAAACGCATTGTCGTATCCGGTTATTATGGTTTTAGCAATGTGGGAGACGAAGCGATTTTACTCTCTCTGCATCAATCTTTAAAAAAGTGCATCCCCGGGGTGGAGCTGGTAGTCCTCTCAGCGCGCCCTCAGCAGACCGCCCGGGAGCATGGTGTCATTGCTGTTCAGCGTCTGGCGTACTTGCGTGTTTGGCAGGAGTTACGGCGAGCAGACCTGCTCATCAGCGGCGGAGGTTCCCTCTTCCAGGATGTTACCAGCTGGCGTTCCCTCTATTTTTATTTGCTAGTTTTGGTTATGGGGCAGCTGGCAAGTTGTCCGGTGATGATTTTTGCTCAAGGGGTCGGACCGGTGCGAGGGAAGTTCAATCGCTGGCTGACGGCGGTTATTTTACGGCGTACTACCTTGATCACCGTGCGCGACGCCGAGAGTATGCAAGAGCTAAAGCGTTTGGGGGTTAACCGGGTACCCCAGGTGCTGGTAGCCGATCCGGTTATGGCCCTCCCTCCGGGAGATAAAAGACGCGGGGTGGAACTCCTACGGGAGCTGGGGTTTACCCCTTCAGACCACCAGCCCTTGATCGGGGTTTCGATCCGCCCCTGGCCTGGGAGCGATCATCTGTTACAGGAGTTGGAGCTTGCTCTTAAGCACCTGATGACCAGCCGGGGAGCGGGCATTATCCTTATCCCTATGCACTACCCCGGAGATGATGCCATCACCGCAGAGCTACGCTCCCGTTTAGGGGACTCTCCTCAGGTACGTATTTACTCCCCGGTAAACGGCGTTGCCGATATGATCTCCCTGATGGGTTCCTTGAACTTGGTTATGGGAGTTCGCCTACATGCTCTGGTTTTTGCTTCTATTGCGACAACTCCTGCCATTGCTATTAGCTACGATCCCAAAGTAGACCATTTTGCCACCCGCATGCAGCTGGCTTTGGTGGGTAGTATCCAGCAGGTTAAAAGTGAAGCTATCTGCCTGGCGGCGGAAGATTTACTGGCCAACGAACAACAAGTGCGACGGCGTTTTGCCGCTTTGGGAGATGAACTGAAGCGGGAAGCTGAGCGCTCGGCTGAGCTGGTGGCTAAACTGTTGATTTAGATATCATATAAACCCTAGCTTGGCATCCGGGGGGAGTACAGAGGCGAGAGGGAGGCATGTTTGATGAGTGAAGCTATGATACCTAAACCAGCACCTTTTCGTCTCTTAGGATTGCCGGTAGATGGACTAACTATGAAGGAATTCTTGGAGCTTATTGAGGGGCATCTCGCTCAGGAGCGGAAAGAACAGTTGCCAGAGTCTGGTTCAAGTTCTCCGCCCGGGCTTTGCCATATTGTGACCATCAACCCGGAGATAGCTTGGCTGGCGCAGAGCAACCAGCTCATGGAGCAAGCCATTCAACAAGCTCATTTAATTGTCCCAGACGGTATTGGGGTAGTCCTGGCAGCACGCCTCAAAGGAGGTAAGGTACCCCAACGAGTTGCCGGCTTTGACCTGATGCAGGAAATGCTCAAATTGGCAGCCGACCAAAGCTACACGGTTTTTTTTCTGGGAGCTGCTCCGGGTATTGCTGAAGCCGCAGCTGCCACGGCGGTAGAGAACAACCCTGGGTTGCAGGTAGTAGGAACCAACCATGGCTACTTTAAGGCTGAAGAGGAAGAAGGTGTTATCCAAAAAATTGCTGCTCTCAAGGTCGATATGCTTTTTTGTGCTTTAGGTAACCCACGCCCAGCGGAGACTTGGATCTTTAATCATAAGCAAGAGTTGCAAGCAGGGGTAGCTATGGGAGTTGGCGGCAGCTTTGATGTTATGGCAGGGAAAGTGCTGCGTGCTCCCCTCTGGATGCAAAAGATAGGGTTGGAGTGGCTATATCGCGTCTGGCGGGAGCCCAAACGGATCCGTCGCTTAGCTGCCATACCCAAGTTTATGTGGAAGGTGTTCATATCACAGTAAAAATAGTTTAGAACGCCGTGAAGCTGGTTTTTTGCCTACTGAGGTGGAAGACGGCAGCGGCGAGATGGGGGTAGAGTATGGCTTCCCTGCAGGAATTGACACAAATTGCTTGCCAAATCAGACAAGATATTATCAGTAGCCTAGCTGAAGCTAAATCCGGGCACCCAGGGGGTTCCCTTTCGGCGGTGGAGATTCTCACCGCTTTATACTTTGAAGTTTTACGAGTAAACCCTGAGCATCCTGCTTGGGAAAACCGTGACCGTTTTGTCCTGGCTAAGGGGCACGCTGCTCCAGCTCTTTATGCCACCTTAGCTGCCAAAGGCTTTTTCCCTACCTCTGAGTTGAAAACTTTGCGGCGGCTCGGCTCCAGGCTACAAGGTCATCCCGATGCCTTAAAAACTCCAGGGGTAGATCTCTCCACCGGCTCGTTAGGCCAGGGGCTTTCGGCGGCAGTGGGCATGGCTCTGGCTGCCAGGTATTTGCAGCTTCCCACTCGGGTTTATGCTCTTCTGGGAGATGGTGAGTTGCAGGAGGGGCAAGTTTGGGAAGCTGCCATGTCTGCCAGCCATTATCAGTTGGGTGGCCTGGTCGCCATCATCGACCATAACGGCTTACAAATAGATGGCCCTCTGGCAAGTGTGCTCAACCCCATGCCCCTAGACGCTAAGTTTGCCGCTTTTGGCTGGGAAGTTATCTCCTGTGACGGACACTCCTTTCCCGAGCTTTTAACTGCTTTGGCAGCAGCTCAGAAGAGCCAGGAGCAGCCTACGGTCATTATTGCGCAAACGGTTAAAGGCAAAGGGGTAAAGTTTATGGAAGGCGACCCGGACTGGCATGGCAAGGCTCTAACTGCCGACGACGCTGTCAAAGCTTTAGCTCAGTTGCAACAAAGTATAGCAGCTAAGGAGGAGGGTTAACATGGCGGAGAAGAAAGCCACCCGTACGGCATATGGCGAAGCTTTGCTCAAACTGGGGGAGGAAAACCCTAAGGTGGTAGTTCTCGATGCAGACCTTTCACAATCAACCAGAACCAACGGTTTTGGCAAGAAGTATCCCCACCGCTTTTTTAATATGGGGATTGCTGAAGCTAACCTGATGGGAGCTGCAGCCGGTATGGCCTCTCTGGGGCTTGTCCCCTTTGCCAGCACTTTTGCTATTTTTGCCACGGGGCGCGCCTATGAGCAAATTCGCAACACCATAGCTTACGCCGATTTAAACGTAAAAATAGCCGCCACCCATGCCGGTTTAACGGTAGGAGAGGACGGCGGTTCTCACCAGGCTTTAGAAGATATCGGTCTCATGCGCGGTCTGCCTCACCCTCGCATGGTAGTGGCAGTGCCCGCTGACGCTGCCGAAGCGGAGCAAATTGTGCAGGAAGCCGCCAACTTTGTGGGTCCGGTGTACATCAGACTGGGGCGTGCCGATGTTCCCTTTATCCCGCGATCGACGGAGTATAGCTTTACCTGGGGAGCAGCTCAGCTCTTGCGCCAAGGGGAAGATATAACTATCTGTGCCACCGGTTATATGGTACATATCGCCTGGGAAGCAGTGGATATGCTGGCTGCCGCAGGTATAAGCGCCGAACTGCTTAATATTCCTTTTATCAAACCCTTAGATAAAGATACCATTTTATCCTCGATCAAGCATACGCAAAGAGTGGTTACCGTGGAAGAACATAGTATAGATAACGGTTTAGGGAGTGCTTTAGCGGAGCTTATTGCCGAAAAAGCTCCCTGTCCCTTGGAGCGGATGGGGGTGCGCGGAGTTTTCGGAGAATCGGGTAAACCGGAGGAGCTGCTGGCACGCCACGGTCTGACCGCAGCCAATATTGCCGAAACGTGTCGCCGGATGGTGGCAAGATAACAATGCTAGATCATCTGCTCAACCCGATAGCGGCGGGAAGCGAGGATGAGCAGAATTATATTGGCCAGGAGGAAAGCTGCCCCCAGGAGAAAGTAAGCTTTTAGATCCATGGCAATAACTCCGGTGATGTTACCGGTAAGTAGCAGGGTCAGAGGAACGACCAGCAAGGCACTCTTTTGCTGTGCTTCCTGATAGGTTTGGGCTGAAGCGGAAATCAGCAAGGAAAAAGTGAGACCCAAAGCTGCCGTTAGAGGCAACACCCAAAAGAGGATAACCCACCAAATGGGGGAAGGAAAGGGTGTGATGCCTCGCAAAAGCCAACAGGGAATGTTGATAGCTAGAGCGGTACCCAGGGCTGAAAGCCAACTTACCACCAGAGCGGGGACGAGAGCAGCGAAGAGCTTGGCGCTGAGAAGCTGCCGCAGGGAGAGAGGGGTATAGAGTAAAGCCTCCATGGTTTTATGCTCTCGCTCTGTGATCATGCCTCCGGCAGCGAAGACGGAGCCTACCATAATGGGGACCATCAAAAAGTAAGCAGGCATCATATAGTCTACCAAAATAACCAATTGCTGCATATCTGGGGAGAGATGGGTGAGGTTGGCCGGAGCTATAGCGATCATACCGGAAGCCTCCTGACCAAAACCTTGCAAAGTGACGAAGACTAAAATGAGGGGCATGACTACGGCTAAAAGGGTGGGTATGATCAGAGTGATATAGACCACTTGCCGCTGGCGTCTAAGCACTTGCAAGTCCTTTTTGAGCATAGCCCAGAAGATCGCCATCTTAAACCACCTCCCCTGTTTGTCTCTATAACCGGTTTTTCTACAGTCTGAGCTACACCTTATTCCTAAGGTGTAGCTGTTTTTTTGTTTGAGATAATATGGAAATACAAATCCTCCAGGCTTAGGGTGGTCTGGCGAGCTTCGTAGACTTCAGCCCCCTGCTGGATTAGCTGCGTTAACGTCTCGGCAGCAGCAGTGTCGTCGGCGATGGGGATACGCCAGCGGCGGTCGAGAGTCTCCTCTAAATGGCGATGGGTGATATTCACTCCTCGTAACTCCAAATAGCGGGGAGTGCCAGCCTGGTGAAGCAGATCCTCCCAAGTTCCGGCAGCTTGGATAACCCCTTGGTCGAGGAAACCGTAGTGGCTGCAGATCCCTTCAGCATACTTTAATTGATGGGTGCAGAGGAGGATTGTTACCCCTTCTTCCCTGGCTAAGCGCATGATCATGGTGTTAACTTCCAGGGCGCTTTCCGGGTCTAGACCGCTGGTGGGCTCGTCTAAAAAGAGCATTTTCGGTTGGTGCAGCAGAGCCCTGGCTAGCATGAGCCGTTTGCGCATACCAGTACTATATTGGCGCACCGGTTGTCTGGCAGCATGTTCCAGCTCGAAGGTGGCTAACAACTCCCGGCAGCGGTCGGCTGCTTGGGGTAAGGAAAAGAGCTGGGCAAAAAAGGAGAGGTTGTCCATACCGGTGAGATCATCGTAGAGGTTGGCGCTTTCGGTCATAACCCCGCAGAGGCGACGCAGCTCAGGGTTTTGAGGCTGCACCAGGAGATTATCGATAGTAGCTGAGCCGTTACTGGGGGTGAGTAAGCCATTAAGAAGGCGCACGGTGGTGGTTTTGCCCGACCCGTTAGGTCCCAGCAAGCCAAAGATAGCTCCCGAAGGTATAACGAAACTTACCTCTCGCAGAACCTGCTTGGTGCCGAAGGACTTACTGAGGTTTTGGGCAACCAGCACTGTGCGCCACCTCTTAACTATGATATTTCAAGGGTATTTCCTTATTCTATGCCTAAATGCTTGCGCAGGAAGGCAGCGACTTGAGGGTAGCAATCAAGGCGGTTGTTGAGCTTAACAATACCGTGCCCCTCGTCCTCGTAACAAAGGAAGGGAACTTCCACCCCCCGTTGCTGTAGCGAAGCTACCATCTGCTCGGCTTCGCTGACGGGAACGCGGGGATCGTTACGTCCGTGGATAACCATCAGGGGAGCGGTGATACGGTCAATTTTGTAGATGGGGGAGACGCGACGCAGCACTTCACGGTGGTGTTCCAGACTGCCATACTCGGATTCCCGATGTGCCCGGCGGTAGGAACTGGTATTCTCCAGGAAGGTTTCCAGGTTGGACATACCTACGGTATCGACGGCGGCAGCCCACAGCTCCGGATAGGTGGTGATACAGCTGAGGGTCATATAGCCGCCGTAGCTACCACCCATAACAGCAATTTTTTGCGGATCAGCAATGCCGGCAGCAACAATATATTCCACCAGGGAGTTGATATCAGCCACACTATCCATCCGTTTTTCCACATCGTCTAAATGCTGGTAATCTTTACCGTAGCCAGTGCTACCTCGCACATTGGGTGACACCACGGCAATACCCTGGTTGATTAGATACTGCACAAAGGCGTTAAAGCCTGGACGCTCTTGACCTTCGGGTCCGCCATGGATATTAACGACTACCGGGAGGGGACCAGCTGGAGCATGGTGGGGGCGATAAAGCCAAGTGGAGACTTTAAGACCATCGAAGGAGTTGAAGTGGTGTAACTCTGGCGCCACAAAGCCGTCACTTTGAATACCTGCGTAAGAGCTAAAAGTAAGCTGCTTAAAGCTGTTAGCGGGTATATCCAGCATCCAAATATCCATAGGACGACTCTCGGCGCTGATGGTTATAGCTAAACGGGTGCTGTCCGGTGACCAGGAGGCGCCAGTCATCATGGCGATAACGTACTGGGGCATGGCGGGAAGCTCCAGGAAAGAACCATCGGCCGTCTTCATGACTTTAAGTAAGGAGTAACCATCTTCATTAATGGCAAAAGCCAAATATTTGCCGTCGGGAGAGAGGGCAACCCCTTCCACATCCCAGTTGCCCTGGTAGATAGTTTTGGCTTCTTGGCTTGCCAGGTCGTAATAAACCAGGTAGTCGAAGTTGGCTCCCTGGTCGACAACCATGTAGAAGCCGCTACCGTCGGGCTGCCAGTTGGGGCTACGGGCGAAAGGCCACTTGCCTTCCCCTACCTGGCTGCTGCTTTTAGCG
>WREE01000104.1 GCA_009779515.1 Symbiobacteriaceae bacterium | reverse complement strand
GGGCAATCTCCACCCCTTCACCTTTGCTTTCCAAGCGTCGAATAGCCTCTTCGGGGTTCTGCCGCAGGTAGCGGGGATCTAACATGGTATTTTTTATCCTCCTTAATGTAAGCAACTAACCGCCTAAGCGGCGTATCATCTGCTCGGTATTCACCGCAGTATTAATGGCTACCTCGTGGCTAATGACCTTGTTCTGAACCAGTCTTAAAATTGAAGCATCCATGGCTACCATCCCTTCGGGAGCTGAGGTCTGAATGACATTGTCAATTTGATGGGTCTTAGCCTCCCGGATAAGGTTACGAATGGCGCTGTTGACATGCATTATTTCAAAAACTGGGGTTAAGACGCCACTGACGGTGGGCAGTAGTTGCTGGGTGACCACAGTACGAAGCAGCATGGAGAGTTGAACCCGAATCTGTTGCTGTTGCTGCCCCGGAAAGACATCGATAATGCGGTCGATGGTGTTCACTGCCCCTACCGTATGCAGGGTAGAGATAACCAAATGCCCTGTCTCAGCGGCAGTCATGGCGGTGCGGATCGTCTCATGGTCTCGCATCTCCCCCAGCAAGATAATGTCTGGAGCTTGACGCAAACAGGAGCGCAAGGCGGTGATATAAGACTCGGTATCAGTAGGAACTTCCCGCTGACTCACCAGACTTTTGTCATCCCTATGCAGGAATTCGATGGGGTCTTCCAAGGTTATAATATGGCAGTTACGGGTTTTGTTAATCGCATCGATAATACAAGCCAGGGTTGTAGTTTTACCGCTCCCGGCGGGACCGGTGACTAAAACCAAACCATTTTTCTCCGAGGCAGTTTTCATAACTTCCTCGGGTATACCAATGCTTCTATAGTCGGGGATATCAAAGTGAACTACCCGGATAATAGCTGCCATGGTACCTCGCTGCCGGTAGGCACTTATACGAAAGCGCGCCAACCCGGGGATAGATATAGGAAAGTCGTCATCCCCAGTATCCCGGTATTTTTGCATAGAGCGACGTCCCATTTCGTACAGTTCGGAAACCAGCCGCTCAGCTTCGTTGGGGGTGACAATTTCATCCGTTTGGGGGACAATAACTCCGTCCAGTTTATAGGTTAGACGACGCCCTGCACCAACAAAGATATCGGAAGCACCAACTTCTACCGACCTTTCCAGCCAATGACGTATAGTTTCCATATTTATTGCCCTTTCTATGTGTAGTTTTGTTATGGTGTTCCTTGCCAGACCGGAATAGTAGAGGCAAACCCCCAAACTGCTGTATCTTCTAAACGCCATTTTAAAATATCATAGTGGTTAGGAAATAGCAATATCTCTACTGCCAGCTCTTTGCGGTCGGATAAAGGGCAAGCAAAGAAGACCCGCACGGCATCTTGCTCTTGCCTGCTCTCAATGCCAATACCCTGCAAGGCTGGCGGTATAGATCGACTATGGACTAACTCGCCTAAGATAATTTCGGCTAACGTGTCGGCACGGTAGTAGGCAGTAACCATATCCACTTCGGCATCGACTAAAGCTTTGTCGCTGCTAGCTGCTGAAAGAGAAATGAGAGCAAAGATGGTAAGGCAGAGGATAGCAAAAACTAAGACTATCGAGGCGCTCCCCACGCCCATACCGCCACGGCTCATCTTTAACTCACTCCTTTTAAACGTGCTGCCACTGGGAAAAAAATTAGCACACTGCCGTCATTTTTATATACTGTAAGAGTAGCAACTTTAGTATATGGGGTATCTGCCCGGGTTTCTTCCTGGAGAACTACCAAATAGCTGGCAGTAGCCGGAGGACAAGGCGCGAGGGTGGCATCGAAGTACAAGCGTATCTCGCGGTCGCCAGCAAGGGCGACAGCTCCCAACAGGGAAGCTGCCTGTTCAGCATCTCCTCCTACTGCTTTAAAGCACTCAGATATATTCTCTGCCAAGATAATGGCATTTTTAAGATCACGAGACTCCGTAGCCATCAGGTAGGAACCGACGAAGATGCGGACACAGGTTGCGGCACAGATAGCGAAGATACCAATAACCACTAATTGCTCCATAAGAAACAAAGTGGCCCGAGACCTATGGCTCTCAGGATGATTACCCATATCTCACCTCGTACAATATGTGGTTTAACGCTGCACGTTCAATTCACCCCGTAGAGAGAGGTAAATAGTACCGGCAGTGGTCGTAGCGCTGATCATGCCGTAGTCCCTTTGTTTAAAGGAGAGTTCTTGGGTGGGTAAGATAGGGGTACCGTCTTCCAGAAAAAAGTCGAAACCCTCTTCATAAAAGAGTTCATAAATCCAGCCGTTGTATAAATAGATAACCGTGCGATAAACATACTCTCCGTAGAGCTCCTCCAGACAGAGTGCAGGTTCTCCCTGGAGAATATCGAGATAAACCCTCCCGGCTTCATCGAAGTTTTTAACCTTACTCCAGATATAGGAGAGCGCCGTACGCGCATCATACTCTTCCTGGATAATCGCGTGGGTGTTTTGGTAAACTCCCCCACCTAAGGTAATGACTAACAAAACGGAGGCAGCAAAGATACAAAAGACCACCAGCACAAAGACCGTATCCAGCCGGTTGGCGTTAGCAATTCGCACTAAAATACACCTACCTTAAAGGAATAACGGTGATGCTGGGCTGCATATTGCTGGCAAAAACTTCGTAGTAAACGGCATACCGATCGTCGTCGTAAACTAAACCATAGCGTTGGATAATATCTTGCAGAGTAGCTGGATAGCTACCCTCCACCGCATAACACTTCACGGCGGCACGTTGCACAGCCTCGGTGAGAAGGCGTAAACCTTCGGCATTACTAGCTTGGGCAGCCTGTTCCATGCTCTGAAACAGCAAAGCTGCAATGCTAAGAGTAAATATGAGGGGGAGAAAAGCCTCCCAGAGAATGGTCAGGGGGGTGCGGTTAAAAATTCTGCGCTGACTACGTTTCATTTTTTTTACCTCTAACCAAGGGTGGTCATGATGCTCATTAAGGGCAGCATCACAGACAGGAGAATTACGCCGATAATAACTGAGGTGATGATTACTAAGGTTGGCTCTATCTTGCCTACCAGGGAGTCAATTTCTATTTGCAAGGCTTTTTCGCTGCGGCTAGCAATTTCGGCCATGGCGGTATCGGTCATCCCGCTGCGGCTCCCCAAAGAAAGCATCCTGCCGTTTCTAGCAGTTAACAAACCTGCTTGCTGCATGGCATCTGCCAGGGTATTCCCCTGGCGCAACAGCTCTAAGCAAGTTTGGTTGTTAGCATCGATGACCCGACTTCCTCCGCTGAGAACTGCTGCCATCTCCACCGCTTCCTGGGTATCCAGACCACTAGCCAGGGAAAGAACCATCGCCGAAATAAAGCGGGTCATAGCCATATCACCGAAGACCCCTCGATGACCAAAGGTACGGTTCGCCCAAATGGTTATACTCCCCCGCAGTGCCGGAACCAGCAGTGCAAGAAGTGCCACGATTATAATGAGACCTCCTAAGATAGCAAAGCCAGTGGAGGCGCCCCTGAGCCAGGCTCCCAGCTCCATAAGGTTAGTCGCCAAAGGAGACATTTGGGTGCCTAAACGGTTAAAAACTTCGTTGAAGATGGGTAGAACCCGCACCAGGAGGATAATGACTACTGCCGTCATCATGATCAGCAGAATGGAGGGGTAGAGCAAGGCATTTTTAATGGAGTTAGCCAGACGATCCTGTCGCTCGTAATGAGCCGAGAGAGCGTTAAGGGTCTCCACCGCACGACCGGTGCGCTCCCCTATTGCTACCATCTCGACCATGTAGCGGGGAAAGTACCCGGAATCGCGCAAAGCCCTGGACAAAGATACTCCTTTGTCCAAGGCTGCTATGAGGTTAGCCAATACCTCCTTCCCCTCCCGGGTAGGCTCATCGTCCTGGAGCATGTATAAGCCGTCACTGACTGTAATGCCAGCGTGCATCAACATGGAAAGTTCCAGAGAAAAAGCCGAAAGGAAAGCATTGTTTAATGTTGGCATGGATACTCACCTCGTATAGGATTCGCGAAGTATGATTAGGTTAGAGATGCTGATTCTTGTGAGGTTTAACTTGGTGAAGCTTAAGCCTTGGGGTAAAATTTTAATAAAGATACTTGGCAACATAGGACTGTCCGGAGCCAATAACGGAAGCGACGCGAGCGTCGCCCCCGGCTGTGCCACCGGCAGTGGAAGCATAAGTGGGGTCTATGAGTTTCCAGGATTCGCCATCGAAGAAGATAGCTTCGTTTATCCAGTCACCTGTTTCCGAATTATAAACGTTAATCCAGGCGTGGTAAACCTCCCCCTCGTAGCCGACTACCAGCTTACAGGGGATATTTTGGCTTCTAAGCATGGCAGTGGTAATTGCTGCGTAGTCGAAACAGATTCCCTTACCTTTCTCCAGGACGGCATCTACATCAGGTAAATAACCAGATTGCACTGATTTTGCCAAGTCGAAGTCATACTCGAAGCTGTCGATAACATACTCGTAGATGACTTTTATTTTATCGAATATGGTTTTGCTGTCTTTGACCAGTTCAGCAGCCTTAGCAACTGTCTTGCTATCTTCGTTGTAGTTGACATACTGGTTAGGTCTTAGGAAGGGGGCAAATTCATCGGTAAGCTCGACATCCAGTGAGAGAGAACCAGCTAAAGCATACTTGGAGCCACCGTCAGGGCTCTCATAAACCCCTATTTTATAAGCACCGACACCATCGGAGAGAGGAAATACTTCGTACTCCCCATCGGATCTGAGAAAGTAAATATATTGCACGGCACTGGGGCCGGTTACCGTAACTCGCAGTGATTTAGGGGTAGCTGGAACATATTTAGTCATCACATAGCCATCGGCGCTATTGGAATAGTCGATGATGGCTTTAGCGTTACTCTGGACTTTAACCCCACTAGCTTCAGGCAGCAAGCCGGTAAAAACGGGAGGAGCAGCCGAGAGAGGGATTTCGGGATCGGATATATTTATCAGCTCCTCGGGAAGACCGGTGCTAGCCTCGGTTGCCACTACCGTGGGAGGTGAAGTTGGTGCTACGGTAGGAGCAGCTGTTGGAGGGGCGGTGGGAACCGTAGGAGTGCAGGCAAAGAGTAATAGGCAGGAAATCAAAGTCAGAGAGAGTATCTTTTTAGCTAACAACATGCAAAACACTCCTTAATAAGTATAAAACGTAAAAAAGGCAACAAGGATGCGATGGGAGCCGGTAGGTAGTAAAGCATAACCGGGTATCCCTATGTTCATATGGGCTTTGCCCAGAGGTATTATACAACGAATCCAGCCGAAAAGGAAGGGGTAATATGCCTTAATTATAGCCAGTCTGCTTTCATTTCGCTTTCATCTGGCTTTCAAATAAGTTTCTAGCTATTACGTTTCCCTTAAAGCTGTGAGAATTTAGCATTTTGCAGGATTTGTCTCACCGGTGTCTAATGCTACATAAAAATCACCAGTAATATTACAGGAGGTATTTTCACCATGAGCCGTTTCAACGGTACGCGCCTTCCCAAGGAAATTTTCCGCATTGATGCCGAGCGTATGCAGCGGGGCTGGTACTCCGACGACTATTTTATTACCAGCCGCTGGATCTTAGAGCAATTATCCCGAGAAAACTACAGCTTCAGCGGTGACTTCTCCGATCATCTTTTACCATCTCATGAGCTTGCTCAACATTTGGTGGGAGATGCCATGGTGGAGATGCAAATATTCCCTCGCCGCTCCCCTTTTACCCTGGTGGTCGGTGTCGATGAAGCTCTGGCTATCATCGAAGAGTGTGCCGGCTATTACGACGATAACGGCGACTTTGTCTCCACTTTTTCCGAGCTGGAAATCGATGCCGTAGAAGACGGTTGCTTTGCCTACTATGCCGGAGACCCTCTGCAGGTGCAGCCGGTCATCCGCATTCGTGGACGCTACCGCTATTTTTCTCTCCTGGAAACAGTGTTAATCGGTGTCCTCACCGAGGCTTCCCGTATTGCTACCAATGTCTTTAACCTCCTGGAGGCGGCTATGGAAAAACGCATTTTCTTTTTCCCAGCTCGCTTCGCCCACTGGAAGATGCAGGGGGTACACGGCTACGCCTATTCTCTAGCTGTAGACGCCTTCAAAGATAAACACGGGACAAAAGCCGACAAATTAATCTCCACCTTGGGGCAAGGTGAATGGTGGGGGGGCTCCGGTGCCGGTACGGTCAGCCACGCTCTTATCGCTGTTTTTTTAGGGGACACCGCGGAGGCTATGTACCAGTACTGTCGCCTTATACCCGCCGAACACA
Organism: Symbiobacteriaceae bacterium; assembly: GCA_009779515.1. GTDB lineage: Bacteria > Bacillota > JAAYKD01 > JAAYKD01 > WRDA01 > WREE01. The sequence continues at coordinate 759 of WREE01000104.1, read as the reverse complement.
GCCGTATAGCTTTAATAGATTACCATAATGATTGTGTTGGGGAGACCAGACGCATTATTTTGCGCCTCTTCCGGGAGTATTGGCGCCTAATGCAACAGGGTGACGAAGCTCAGGCAAACCTTTACCGTCTGGACGCCATTCGTCCAGATACCAGCGGAAACCTAGCCGATATCTCTGTACGCCCCCGTTCGGAAGACGATTTTGGGGTCTCACCAGAACTGATTTGGAATTTGCGTCATCTGCTGGATAACATTAGCCAAGACCCCTTGGTGGTGCAAGAACTCCCCCTCGAAGCTTTACCCTTACTGGCAAAATGGTGCTCTTCTGTCCTGATAACCGCCACTGGTGGCTTTGACGCCAAAAAAATAGCTTGGTTTCATAAATTAGGGGTGCCTGTAGATAGTTATGGGGTAGGTTCCAGCCTGTTGGAGAATAATAGCTCCACCCGAAACGATTATACGGCTGATATTGTGCGAATTAAAATAGGCGACACTTGGCATCATAACGCCAAACAAGGGCGCCAAGCCTGTTCCAACCCAGATCTGAAACCCTACCTTCCCCTTCCATCTTCAAAAAAGCTTTAGTCGCTTAGAAGTATCTGGCACCGGTGGTTGTCAGGAGGTATACCACGGAGCCATATACTCTTTAACCGCTATCCTTTTAGTCCGGTCAGTCCCGGTATTGCGGTGGGTTATATGGTATCCGCCACCCAGGCGGTATTTAACGAAGAAGGGAAAATCCCGACGAGAATCAAAAACT
>WREE01000103.1 GCA_009779515.1 Symbiobacteriaceae bacterium | reverse complement strand
GCGCCCGGCGTAGATCCCGGGGGGCCTGGTCTAAAATATTTGGGGCGTTAGGGTAGGCGTGGACGGTGGTCATGGTTCCTTTAACAATTTCGTAATTGTCCTGAAGAACCTTGGCTACTGGAGCTAAACAGTTGGTAGTGCAAGAGGCGTTGGAGATGATATGGTGGTTAGCCGGGTCGTAATCGCCTTCGTTAACCCCCAAAACAATGGTTATATCTTCATTGGTAGCCGGAGCGGAGATAACTACCTTCTTCGCACCTGCTTCTAAATGTAAACTGGCGCGCTCTTTGGAGGTAAAGACACCGGTACATTCAACGACCAGATCCACTTCCAAATCTTTCCAGGGCAGCTTAGCGGGATCTCGCTCACTGTAGCACTGTATTTCGTAACCATCGACAATAAGCTTATCCCCTTCGATGACTACAGAGCCTGGCCATACGCCGTATGAGGAATCATACTTGAAGAGGTGGGCGTTGGTTTTGATATCTGCCAAATCGTTGATGGCAACCAACTTTACAGTTTCATCACCCAAAATTTGTCTGGCGGCTAACCTCCCGATGCGACCAAATCCATTAATAGCAATACGTATCATTTTCTACATCCTTTCCTATCTGTTGGTCAACCTAAGCCATTTTCTCAAAGGTTTTGTCTTACCAGGCACTGGCAAGGTGCTAATATCTTCGCCGCTAAGTCCCCCTCTCTAGCTAGTTTGCTGGCGAATCAGGAGAGTTCTGCCGCTGGGCAAAGCTCGTCTGATAATTTCCTGAGGCATAGCAGCACATAAACTGCGTTGGGTTTCCCCGGTTCCATAGACGAAAATAACCGCCAGAGGATGTAGCTTTTGCAGTTGAGCCGCCAACTCTTCCTCAGTAGGATAGGTAAGCCAGGAGTAGCTTTGGAGCTGCTTGCTGTCGGCAAAGCCGTCAACAAAGGTTCGGAGATCTACCAGGGTGTCCGCTTTGAAAGGGAGGAAAACTACGCTGGCAGGATGAGAGAGAAGTAGGCGCAGTAGTTCGCTCCCCTGGGGGGTGTTGCTAAAGCCGGGGTTGACCAGGAGGACTCCCCCATCCTCCGGAAGATGCTCCATATTATAGGTTTCCAAATAGGTTGTGGTAGAGGTAAAGGCTTCCGAAGCCATAAGTTGGCCATACAGGAGAGCCAACTGGTGCTGGGCTCCTTCCCAGTAGAGAGGCAGAGAAGGGATACGGTTTTCTTCCACAGCATTTTTCAGGGTAAGATAGATATCTTGGGCGCGACCTACCTCAAATATCGGTAAAATCGCCCAGCCACCGGCGTTAACCACCTGGGTTATTCTCTCCAGGAGGTTTTGGCTGCTGTTCAACCGCTCCCCCGCCTTGGCAAGATAACCGCTACTGGTTGCTACCACTACATCGAAGCCGCTATCCGGCCACTGCGCTGCAGCTACGGTAGGTTCCTGATGGGTAGCATATTCTCCGGTATAAAAAAAGGAGTCTTGGCTTCCCCGCACCGCCACACTGGCACTACCCAGAGTATGCCCTGCCTGCCACAGGGTGAGGGTAAGACCAGTATCTTGCAGGGGAAAAGGTACTCCATACTCCAAGCCAATAAACTGCATATCGTCTATTTCCTTATAGGTGTAAAGATCGCCTTCAGCTCCCCCCGGCTGATGATCGAGAGTGCTATTCTCGCAGAGTTGCCGGAGGGTATGCTTGATCAGGGGCAAAGCTGTTATAGAGCATATTATTTTAACCCGAGGCCACAGAGAAACCATGTGGGGCAAGGCGCCGCACCGCTCCATACCAGGGTGGGTAATGACAATATAATCTGGCTTAGGTACCTGGCTTAGGTTAGGAAGCTGCAGCTCCTGACCCAGCTTAATACCGGCATCGATCATGAGGTGGATATTGTGGCGCAGGAGCTGAAGCAGGTAGCAAGCGCCTCCTACTTCGTTACCCCCGGAGATAGCCCGAAAGCGCATATGACTTTGCCCTCCACTCCCCTGGGAAGCCCTGGCACTGGCATAATGGTAGTCGCGCCAATCGGTGCTGCGTTCACCACTTACCACCAACTTAGGCCAAGAGCTGCTCTCTTCTACGGGGGGAGCAGCTGGGCTCTCCTTCTCCGGAGAGCGTAAGGAGAGATCCGGCTCCAAGTAGACTTGGTCGTAGAGCGCATGGAGGCGCTGCACCCGCTCTGCCCCCCGGTACTCGGAACTGGGAAGAGGGAGCGGGTTGGTCATGATCTCGTCAACTGTAGCCGGTGCAGCTGCGGTTTCCCTTTCATGAGGACTGGTCGCAGGGAGAGAAAAGCTGGTCGCCATATGCTCCCTAGGTTTATAGGTAGCTATGAGGTGTCCATACCGTCTTGTGAGTGGGGGATACTCCCCTAGCAGCTGATTTAACTCCTCCCAAATATGTAGCTCTTTAGCCGCTAAAGAGGCGGCAAAGCTGCGTAGGCGGTTTTGCAAGAAAGGAACTGACCTTAATTCTAGCTCAACCTGCTGCTCCTGTAAGAGGGTAAGGCTCTCCATCTCTTGCAGGAGCTCCTCTATCCGTTTGGCTTCCGGCATTTTCTGCCAGGCTTCTGCGTTGATCGTAGCTATAGCGGTTAGCTCAGCCTCCAGAGAGGGAAGATCCAGAATATCTGGGTTAGGGGAATAGTCTTTTTGCGGTAAGAGTTGGCGGTTAGGTTTGCGCTTTCCTCGACGTGCCAAAAGACCACCTCCCTTGCGTTAAAAAACTACCCCAGGCTAACTGATATTTATATTTTTCGCCATAGCTTTATTATTTCCTGCTAAATGTACAGGAAAAACACCCGTAAGCTCCTGGCTTAGGGTGTTTGCTCATAATGAATGCTACTTCGCGTAATCCACTGCGCGGGTTTCGCGAATGACGGTTACTTTAATTTGCCCTGGGTAATCCAGATGCTCTTCAATGCGCTGGACAATCTCCCGGGCTACTTTATAAGCCATGGTATCATCTACCCGGTCGGGTTTGACCATGATGCGCACTTCGCGACCGGCTTGGATAGCGTAGGCCCGCTCCACGGAGTCGAAATCGTTGGCGATTTCTTCCAGCTTTTGCAAGCGCTTAATGTAGGTTTCTAAAGTCTCACGACGCGCTCCCGGGCGGGAAGCCGAAATAGCATCGGCAGCTTGCACCAGGCAAGCGATAATAGTGTGAGCTTCCACATCTCCATGATGCGCCTCGATACCGTGAAGAACCTCGGGATGCTCCCGATATTTGCGGGCAATCTCCACACCAATAGCTACATGAGAACCTTCCACTTCATGATCCACCGCTTTGCCAATATCGTGGAGGAGACCGGCTCTCTTAGCCATAGCTGCGTCTACGCCCAGCTCGGCTGCCATCATCCCAGCTAAGTGCGCCACTTCCAGAGAGTGCTTGAGAACATTTTGCCCGTAACTGGTGCGGTAACGCAACCGACCTAAGAGCTTGATCAGTTCGGTGTGCAACTGATGCACCCCAACTTCAAAGGAGACAATTTCTCCTTCCTCTCGCAGCTTTTGCTCCATCTCCTGAGTAGACTTTTCCACCATTTCTTCAATGCGAGCAGGATGGATCCGCCCATCCTGGATAAGTTTCGATAAAGCGGATTTGGCAATTTCCCGTCTAACCGGGTCGAAACCTGAAATAATAACTGCTTCCGGAGTATCATCAATGATGAGATCGATACCGGTGAGGGTTTCCAGGGTGCGTATGTTGCGCCCTTCGCGACCAATAATGCGTCCCTTCATTTCATCGTTAGGCAGGGTAACCACCGAGACGGTGGTTTCAGAAGTATGTTCGGCAGCAAAGCGCTGGATAGCAAGGCTGATAATTTCCCGTGCTTTACGTTCTGCTTCTTCTTTGGCTTGCAATTCAGCATTGCGGATGACCACTGCCATCTCTTGCTGGATTTGCTCCTCCACTTGGGACAAGAGGAGCTTACGAGCTTCATCGAAAGTGAGACTGGATATTCTCTCCAGTTCCGACCACTGACGACGGAAGAGATCGTCCACTCTTTGCCGAGTTTCTTCCGATTCCTGCTCTTTATGTACCAGGGTTTCCTCGCGTTTTTCAAAGTTTTCCAGTTTGCGGTCTAGGCTTTCTTCCTTCTGTATAGCGCGACGTTCCATGCGCTGTAGCTCGTTGCGCCGCTCCTTGGTTTCTCCTTCCAGCTCGCTACGCAAACGATACATTTCGTCTTTTACTTCCAGATTTGCCTCTTTTTTCTTGGCTTCTGCTTCTTGAACGGCTTTTTCCAGAATGACCCGTGCTTGCTCCCTGGCGGAACCTATGAGATTTTCATCATTCTTAATGCGGTCTTGCTTGCCAAAGTTCCAACTGACAGCTCCGGATATAGCTGCGGCAATGACCACCAGAACCCAAAAATACCATTCGACGACAATTACCTCCCATCTATTTTAAAGTACAGTGGCTGGCAACCAACTGCGCTATCTCTTATTGTAACTTTATTCCCTCTTTTCGTCAAGCTATTGTTTCCCCTGGCAACAAATTTTACCCGCCTTCAACACTGCGTTGCAACAGGGGTAAAATATGGGTTAGCTGCTCGGCTCGCTGGAGTAGAACTTCGATACGCCCGGCGCCTTGGGGAGCCCGTTGCTGGACATCGCTAATAAAGTCTGGCGCTAGCTCTTCCAGGCTTAGTTGGTTGGCATGCAGATTTAAATATAAAGCCAGATGTCGCTCCTCCACTTGCACCACAGCAACATTACGCAGGCGACGAAAGATAACCAGCTTGTCCCGTAAAACCAACTCCACATCGTCACAGAGACCAAAAATAGTCTGTTGCAAGGTTAAGTACAAACGCTGCAGAGCTGCCTCGCTCCCCTGCAGCAGGCGGTTTAAGCGCAACAAAGTTTCGGCGGAGAGATCTTCGGGACGCCAAGGTGGGTGCATCCGCTCCAACAACAACAGATTGGCACTATGAAAACGGTAGCGGATTAAGTCTACGGCGACAGCAGATTGCGCCGCTGTGTGGAGAGCATAAGAAGCCACATGCTCACTTAAGCAGATAAGGCGCGGCATATGCCATTGAATAGCTGAGCTGGCATCGTTCCCCATTTGCAAAAGGACTTGCAAGGTAAAATCTGCTTTATGATCCATGAGCCAATTGAGATAAAAAAGACCTTGATTAAGTGCCAAAGTACCACTTCCGTAATGGACAATACATGGTCTGGCATTCTCATCTAAACCCAAGGTGGGGATACGCTCCTCCTGATTATTATGCAAAGGGTAGTTAGAAGCCAACACTCGAATCCCCATTAAGGGGTAGAGGTTACTTTCCAGCAAAGTCCGTAGCTCTGGATCCAACCCTCGCTCGACACCGCGAAGTTCCTCAAACAACTTGGCATTGTTTTCCTCTTTTAGCCAAAAGAGCTTTATGTTGCTCATATCGCACCCCTTAAGCGCAGTCGTTATATCTTCCTTTATAATTCCCTTGTCTTAAGGAAAATTCCTTTGTCTAAGCAATTATATTAACCAAAAGCAGAAGTAAAGGAATATTGACCATGTCAATCAAAAGGCTCCCCACCAAAGGGATAATTAAGTACGCCAAGGGGGCCTCTCCATAGCGACGGGTTAAGGCATCCATATTGGCCATAGCATTGGCCATAGCCCCTAAACCGAAGCCACATAAGCCCGAACAAACCACAGCAGCCTCATAGCGGCTACCCAGAGAGCGTGTCATCACCGGATAAACTGCTCCCAGGATAAACAGAGTTATAAAAACCAGCTGGGCTAACAGAATTAACAACAACGGGAAAGCCATGCCCAGCAATTCCCACAACTGTAGGGAGATGGCGGAAAGGGCAAGAAAGATGATCAGCATCAGCTCCCCTATAAGCTCCACATACCGGCGTCTCTGATCGCCACCTGGGCTTGCTCCCCAAGCCGTGCTTCCAGCAAGGATTTGTCCGGTCAGCAAACCGAGGAGCATAGCCGCCACACTGGGAGGAACCTTAAGGGTGGGCAACCACACTTCCAGCACGCCAGCTACCAGGGAACTGCCTGCCATAAGGAAGATAATTAAAGCAGCCGCCTGCAGAAAATATAGGTGCTGGGAGCGCCCTAGCTCTTCTGTTGTAGTTGCCACCAAGTCATAATTTTCTTCCGGAGTTGGTAGATCAACTTGCCAGGTAGATGTAGAACCCTTGAGGACTTCCTTGTCACCTTTGAGCAACCATAAAGCCAGGGGGCCTCCCAGAGCGCTACCCGCGAGCAAGCCAAAAGTAGCCGCCGAGGCGCCCACCGTAGTCGCAGCAGTCACCCCAACCTCAGTCAGAACTTGCGCCAAGGGGATAACGGTGCCAAAACCACCCACCAAAGAGGCTGAACCAGCAAGAAAGCCTACCCCGGGAGACAAGCCAGTAGCTAAGGCCACCCCTAGGGCAATGATATTTTGAGCCACCACCAAAATAATACTGAGGATGAAAAGAGCTCCTGTTCCTTGTATGCGATGATGCTTCCTGTTCGCCATACCTGCCATTAACCCCACTGTAGCAAAAAAGGCGGACATGGCTGGTAGCTGCAGGGAGAGATCAAATTCAACTAGCAAGATGCCACTCAGGTAGCCCGCCAGGTTTCCTAAAGCAAAGAGAGTTCCTCCGACAACAGCTGCCGGAATACAGTAACGTTTGAGGATAGCAACTCTTGCGGTCAAATAACTACCGCCAAAGTAAACCAGAACCGCCAAAGCCAGGGATACCAGAGGGTCTAACCGCACTACCGTCATTTCAACCCCTCCTCAAATGAGGCTGAAGACAAACTCTTCAGCCTCTCGCCTTAAGAGTGCGCTCTTCGGCGAATTAAGACGTGTTCTTGTGAAAAAGTTTGCTTTTTGAAGCGCAGGTCGCCAAAAAGCAGTTACTTTTGTCCCTTTAAGATAATATAGGCAGGAAACAAAGAACATGAAACCGGTTTTTATGCAGTCTGAAATATGTACCAGTTGCGCATTGGCGTTGACCAATACTGCCACAATGGCAACGCGATATGCTCCCGTGAGAGAAATCTC
>WREE01000102.1 GCA_009779515.1 Symbiobacteriaceae bacterium | reverse complement strand
TCAGCGATATCAGTCAAAAACCCGATTTCGATGCTGTATGGTGCTCCTGGATCATCGAAGGATCCGCACCTACTAGGTATTGCGTAGAAGCAGGTCTAGGAACAGGCGTCCTGGCAGAAGTTGTCATCACAGCGGCAAAAAAATAAGAAGACTAAGATGAAAAACCGCCTGAGTTTCCATTTAGGGAAACTCAGGCGGTCTAACTGTAGAAAACTCGGTTTCATGTTTTTAAATCCTAATTAAATTATCTTGAAGGGACAAAAGTAACCGCTTTTTGGCATCACATGCCCGGCAAAAAGCAAACTTGGTTGCAAGAACAGACCTTGATTCGCCGAAAAGCGCACTCTTAAAGGCGAGAGGCTGAAGACTTTGTCTTCAGCCTCAAATGGTGGACCTGCAGGGATTCGAACCCCGGACACGGTGATTAAGAGTCACCTGCTCTACCAGCCTGAGCTACAGATCCATGTTTTGGTGGCGGAGGTCGGACTTGAACCAACGACACAGCGGGTATGAACCGCTTGCTCTACCGACTGAGCTACTCCGCCTTGGTTGCGGGGGAGGGATTTGAACCCACGACCTCCGGGTTATGAGCCCGACGAGCTACCAGGCTGCTCTACCCCGCGATTAATGCTGCCGCTAGGATAACGCATCTAACGGCGGTTGTCAAGAGACGCATACTAATTATTTTTACCCCAAGGCTCCATGTAACTTACAGATTTTAGCCCAAAGATGGATCAAGGCCAAAGGAGATAGAAGTCGCCAGGGCGTAGCCAATCCAGCTCCTCTACCGCGTACCGCTCTATATAGGCGTCACTGAGGTAGTACTCTCTTTTAGCAATTAATAGCTGGTGCTCAAAACGGTTTGCGTCCAGCTGCTGGTCTACTTCCTGTAAACGATTTTGCAGCTCCCTGATACTACTATATTTCAGGTAGATATCCCAGGAGATAGCCAAAGAAAGGAATAGAGCTGAAAACCAAAGAAGTGGTTCCCAGCGACGGAGGGAGCGTGGGTTAGGAAGTGTAAAAGAACCGGCATAGCGTATACGCCTAACCGCAGGAGCTTGTGTACGGATTGACCGGCGATATGGCCAGGGTGACACCACAGTCTCTACCTTTCTACTCTGATATATGGGGGCTATACATGGTCTGAAAGAGGTTACGGTTGAGGATAACAGCTTACTCTGTCGGTGTTGTAGAAGTTTCCCCTAACACCTTATACATCCCCGAAGCCTCGTTTTTACGAGCATTTTCGGCGATATTTACCACTTCAACTGTGAGAGTACGATTACCGTAGCGCAGGGTTATTTTATCCCCCGGTTTAATATCGGTAGCTGGTTTGGCTACTCGCCCATTGACTTCAACACGATCAGCGGCGGCAACCTCTTTGGCCAGAGTTCGCCTCTTAATCAGGCGTGAAACTTTTAGATATTTATCCAACCGCATGGGAGCACTGTAGCCAATAATAGGAATCTGGCTACTCTCCTTTCCTTACGAATTTGGTAAGGCAAACGCATCTTGCGGCCCAAGAGCAGCAAGATGCGCTTGCCCATTACTTAAGGGCGAGACCAAAGCCGGAGCCAATGTGACCAGTTGCCACTTGGCTCAAGGGGTTATGCTACTGCAGGGTTACTTCTTCTTTTTGGGTGCGATTTTCTTGACTTCTTCTTCTTTTTTTGCAGCAGCAGAAGCCACAGCAGTGCGGAAGGTCTGCCCTGCCTTAAAGATAGGGACAACAGCAGCTGGAGCCATGAACTTTTCCCGAGTCTGGGGATTGGTTACCTGGCGAGCAGCACGGTTACGAGGCTCGAAGGTGCCAAATCCTACCAGTTGTACCTTGTCTCCGCTAGAGACTGTTTCCATAACAATGGCGGTGATGGCGTTGAGTGCAGCCTCAGCATCCTTCTTGGTTAGCCCGCTCTTTTCGACGATGGCGATAACTAAGTCCTTCTTGTGCATTGAAAATGCTCCTTTCGGATATATTGGAGTACCCGTATACTTACCGTTTCTTAGCGCGCTCCCAGAGCGCATCAAGCTCCGATAAAGTCTTATCTACCAAGTTTTCCCCCGAGGTCAGAGATTCCTTCTCCATTTTAAAAAAACGTTCACAAAATTCACGGCAGCTACCCAGAAGAGCTAATTCCGGATCTATGTGCACATGGCGCGACCAGTTGACCAGGGAAAAGAGCAAGTCGCCAAACTCCTGTTCTCCACGGATAGGATCGTTAGCAACCAAGGCAGCATCAAGCTCCATCAACTCTTCCCGCACCTTGGCTGCAGGTCCTGAGGCATCTCGCCAGTCAAAACCTACTCCGGCAACTTTTTCTTGAATCTTTCGCGCCCGGGAAAGAGCAGGCATCCCTTCACCTACCCCTTGCAGTAGCGGTTGCCATTCCTGGGCAACTTCGGCTCGTTCGGCTTGTTTAATTTGCTCCCAGCTTTGTAACACCTGAGCAGAGCTGTCGAAGTGCAGCTCGCCAAAGACATGAGGATGGCGCCTGATCATCTTGTCACATATAGCGGTGACAACATCAGCGAGATCAAATTCCCCCGTTTCTGCAGCAATACAGGCATGAAATGCTATTTGGAGTAAAAGATCCCCCAACTCATCTACCAGCTCCCGGCTAACCCCGCCTTCAATTGCCGTAACCACCTCCCAAGCTTCTTCGATACAGTAGGGACGCAAGGAGAAATGGTCTTGCTCTTGATCCCAGGGGCAACCTTCAGGTCCTCGCAGTTGCTCCATGACAGCCACTAAAGGGTCGAGGGCTACGACGGCAGGCACCCGAAGGTTACCACCGGGAATATATATGCTGGTGAGATGATCGATCCAGGGTATATGGTCAAGTTCATGGAGGGGTAGGTTAACTATGGTTTCCTCCTGGGGAATACCAGCAGCACGCACCAAGGTTACCGGGGTATCATCAGGGTAGCTTGCCATTAATGTTAGTTTCAGATCGGCAGCAACAAGAGGGCTGTATACCTGTAGTAAAAGCTGAGGCATATCTCCGGCAACTTCTTTATAAGCTAAGGCATCTTGAATAATTAAACCTTGAGCGGGATCAATACCCAGGGCAGTGGTGATGCCTTCAATAGCACTTACCGCCGAGTAGACGCGCACTTCTATGGGACTTCCTGTAGGAGCTTTTTCTTCGGCTAACAGGAGTTGGCTCACCTGTTCGGCAACTAAAGGGTGCCCGGGCACCCCATAGATTAACTCTCCCAGCTTCACTGCTTCACTAATAATTTTCGTAGCTATATCCTGATAAAGGGAGGTAAAATTTTCCGCTTCCTGATAAAAGCTGTCGAAAGAGGTGAAGACTACACCCTGTTCCCGCAGCCAACTCACCGTTGGATGATTAACCGTGCGCAAAAAAACAGGAAGGCCACTCTGCAGTAGCTCTACCGTCTTGAGGGTGAGATCGGCACTGTTTCCACATCCCAGCCCCAGGAGGTGAATAACTGCCTTGGGTTTTTCGGCAATGGTTTCCATTTTTATTGCTCCTTCTTGCTTGATGGGATAATACGTGAAGGTAGTTGAGAGACTAGGGTGTTTATTCCAGGAATGGCCTTCAGCTCCTCCCGGGTGAACCCTCCAGCCAACACCAGAACCGCTCCGTAGACGAAAACCCCTAGAGGGATAATTAACAAAAGAGCCAGGGAGCTAGCCCACCGGGAAGCGATATACAGATACCCAAAATGAACCAAGCAAGCCATGAGGATCGTGGCGCCACCCGGAGCCCATAATAAACCACGAAAGACTGGAGGTAAGTGGAGTTCGCGGAAGATGACTGCTAAATTTACTAGGACAGCTAAAGCCATACCCAAGGCCGAAGCCCAACCTGCGCCATAGATATGCATATGAGGTAAGCCACACAGCCAAAAAGTAAGACAGCTTTTTAAAAGAACACCGGCAACCATAGCCAGGACGGGAGCCTGCATCTTCCCTATCCCCTGGAGAATGCTGGTAGTGGTTTGAAAGAGGAGGAGAAAAAGGATAACCCAGGAGTAAGAGGCGATAACCGGACCTGCCTCAGGATTACCATAGAGAGCTGTTGCTACCGGCGTAGCTAAAAGAAAGAGACCGGTGGCTGCCGGTAAGCCAAAGTCGATAGCCAGTTTAAGAGCTAAATTACATTGACCATGAAGCTCCTCGATATCCCGGCGAGTTAGAGCAGCAGCTATGGAGGGCAGTAGGCTGGCTGCCAGAGAGACCGTGAGAATTGAAGGAAGATTGATGAGCGGACCTGCTTGTCCGGAAAATTGCCCAAAAAGTTCGGTAGCTCGTTCGGGAGTAAACCCCACACTGATTAAACGCATATGTACCAGGAGAGTATCTGCCAAGCGCATGAGCGGCCAGATAAGCCCTCCCAGAATTACCGGCAGAGCAACCTTGATAAGCTGACTTATAACCGCCACCAAGGAAAGCTTCCTGGCAGCTTTTCCGGCTACACCTTTTTCTCTTTGGCGCCAAAACTCCCCTAAAATATAGAGGAAGCCGGCAACCGCACCCAGAGAGACACCTAGGGTAGCTCCCCCAGCAGCATACTCGGTACCTCTGCTCTGCCAGAGCCATACCAAGGTAAAAATTGCTCCTACACGCACTAACTGCTCCAAAGTTTCAGAGATAGCACGAGGTAACATTTGCTGTCTCCCCTGGAAATAGCCGCGTAAAGGAGCCGCCATAAACGCTGCCACCAAACTCAGCGCCATATAGCGTAAAGGTAAAAGCGCCCGGGGTTCCTGGAGGAGAGTATGGATCAAAAAAGGAGCTCCTGCGTAGAGGGCTATGGCACACACAACTCCGATGCAGGTACACCCGATAAAAGAGACCCGAAAAAGGCGCTCGGCACCCGGAGTATCTCCTTCTTCGTAACGCTCGGCAATAAGCTTGGAAATAGCCAAAGGTAAACCGCTAATAGCTATGGTGGTTAGCACCAGGTTGAGGTCGAAAGCCATTTGAAAAAGACCTATGCCGTCGTCACCAATAGCGCGTGAAAGAAAGATACGGTACACAGCTCCGAGAAGGCGGGCAATGCCGCCGGCTGCTGTTAAAAGCAGGGTATTCGTGACAAAAGATGGCTTCCCTGACACTGGCAGGAGCCCCCCTTGCTTAATTTTAGTTATATGTTATACTTAATTAGATCATGCACCCAGGGAAATGCTAGCTATGTGACAGCCCCCCCTGACTAATACCAGGGGTATTACGCCGCATTCAACAAGGAGTTTTCAATGGGTTACACAGTAAAGGGTTATGTTAATCCCTATGCACGTTTTAACTTAAACCGGTTGATCGACTTAGTAGCCATTTACGCTCCTTCCAAAATGGAAGAGCCGGTGGCTGAATATCTCATACCCATTTTAACCCCTCACTGCACCCATATTGAGCGAGACAAAGAGGGTAACTTGTGCGCTTGGAAACCGGGAGATAGTGGCACGGATACCATTGTTCTCTGCGCTCATATGGATACGGTCTTCTTTCCCGAAATGGAGAGGCATTTCCTGGTGGAAGATGGTTATTTAATGCTCGACCAAAGCCAACTCCCCCGGGAAACTGAGCGGGGGGTGGTACGTCCTGTGGTGCTAGGGGGGGACGACCGCGCCGGTATCGAAATGATCCTGGCTTTAGTGGAGCATTATAACGGTCCCCTTAACCTCCGTCTTCTCTTTACCACTCGGGAGGAAATAGGTGGACAAGGGATGCACGATGTTAATCCCAACTTCCTGGAAGGGGTAACCTGTGGTTTAGTGCTCGACCGGCGTAATTCCGGCGACATAGTCTCACGTATTGAAGGACGCACTTTGGGATCCAAATCTTTTGTCCAATATGTGCGCCATTGCGGAGAGCAAGTAGGGGTACGGGAGCTGCGGGAGGTAGGCGGAGCTTTCTCCGATGCATATTTTATGTCAAGACGGAACCGTATCCCCTGCTTAAATCTCAGTGTGGGCTATTACTTCCCTCACACCCCTAAGGAAAAAATGGACCTCTATGCCTTTAACGATTGTGTAGGCTGGGGTTTGCGTATTCTCGACAACTACCGCTCAAGTATATTGGAGTAAGAAATTTAAAGTATACCCTTTATGAGCACCGAAAGGAAGGAAGCGAAGCATGCCGGAAACCACCCTGTTAACTCGTGATAGCATAGCAAGCACCGCGATAAAACCCCTTGCTTTTAACGAAGAAACAGCTGACTGGACTGAGAGCTATCGACGTGCTGCCGAGTTCTTCCAAACGGTACAACGCTCCTGTTGTCCTAAAGAGTTTCCCCCTTATCTTCCCCGTAACCCGTTACTGCAACAACTCTTTGGTGAACATAAAGTGCCAGACCCGTCCCTACCCTTCTGGTGGAAGGAAGGTATTCTTAATTCCCAGCAAGCCCGGGAAAACCCCTGGCTCCGCGACTTGCTGCAAACTGTCACCTGGGCAGAGATGATCGAAGGTAAGATCAACGAAGCCACTTTTAAAAAAGCTCGTGAAGGATGGAATCAAGAGCAGCGCAAACTGGTATCATCCCCTAAAATTGGCAATATGCTCAACTTATTGTTGGTTAAAGAAGCTCCGGAAATTGTGCAGTACCGTCACCGCAACAAGATGGCAACACAGCTCCCCTTCTGGTGGTATACTATGGCTTTGCGAAGTGCTAGTTATACCGGTTGGTCTACCTTTCGCTTTTTGGCACAGTCGAATATCCAGGAGTTTACCAGTGGTGAGTTTGCCGAAGAAAGGTTGCTAAAATACTATCACGCTAGCAAAAAGGCTCCCCCCAAAAATGCTTCGGTGGAGACCTTTATACGCCAAATTTTCGGTGAATTTCCCCAGGTAATTACCCGTTTTAACCAACGGGGAGCCAAAGCCAGCCAGATAATGCGCCTGGTAGGCGACCCATATAGTATTGTGACGATGAGTTCTCGTTCTCCTCACTGGACAAGCTGCCAAAACCCTATTCAGAACGATACCCACGAAATGAGCCATCGCCTCTGGGCAAACCTGCTGGATCCCAATATGGCGTTATTAGAGATGATCGACCCCAGTATTGAAGAAGGTAGTAACTTGGTAGCTCGGGCAATTATTAGGGTTGTCATTGGGCAAAAGCGAGAAATGCTGTACTTAGATTTTTTA
>WREE01000101.1 GCA_009779515.1 Symbiobacteriaceae bacterium | reverse complement strand
CAGATACCGGTATTTTTAAGGGCTAGAAAGGGGTCTTCTCCTCCAACCATGGTCATGGCGGTGGCAATTATTATATCGGGCTCCAGGAGGATAATCTGCTCCCCATCTGGCTGCATCATGGAAAACATGGGGATATCTGGCTGTAACCCCGGGATATTATCCGAGTAGGAATCGATGGCGATAATGCTTTCAGCTAACCCTAAAGCTACCAATATTTCGGTGTTGGAGGGCCCCATGACTAAAATACGTTCAATTTTGGCGGGTAGGGTCATGGGGTTCCCGGCACGGTCGGTCATGGCTACGGAGGGTACGGTAGGAGCAGCTGTTGGTGGGGAAGTCGCAGGCGCTGGGGTAGTGGGTGTGGGAGCTGGAGAGCTACAGGCAGTACAGATTAAGATAAGGAGAAGGAGCAGGGTATATTTTTTTCTCATGACAAACTCCTTATGTTGAAAGAGATAAAGGTGGCTTTTGACGCACTAGTCGCCAAAAGCCATGAGAATATGCTTCAGAACCCGACTATTTAAAAAGACCAAAATGAGAGTTCGCGGTTAATCTTCTATTTTAAGATGCTTTTTAAGAAACTCCGCGACTTTGGGGTAGCAGTCCAGGCGGTTGGAGAGTTTAGTAACGCCGTGCCCTTCATCTTCGTAAATAAGCAGGGGTACTTCAATGCCGCGCTGTTGCAGCCTTTCAGCCATTTGGATAGCCTCGGTAACCGGTACCCTGGGGTCGTTTCTGCCGTGGATAACCATTAAGGGGGTTTTTACTTTGTCAATATGGTGGATAGGGGAGACCCGGCGTAGCACATCCCGGTGATGCTCCAAGCTACCATACTCGCTCTCCCGGTGAGGACGCCGGTAGGAACTGGTGTTCTCCAGGAATGTTACTAAGTCGGACATACCTACCGTATCTACGGCTGCTGCCCACAAGTCGGGGTAGTGGACGATGCACGAGAGGGTCATGTAGCCACCGTAACTGCCACCCATGACTGCAATACGCTTGGGATCGGCAATACCGGCTTGGACAATATATTCCACCAGGGAGTTGATATCTGCCACACTGTCCAACCGCTTTTCCACGTCATCCAAGTGTTGGTAGACCTTACCGTAGCCAGTGCTCCCCCGGATATTGGGGAGGATGATAGCAATCCCCTGGTTGAGGAAGTACTGCAGCACGGCGTTAAAGCCGGGGCGCGACTGTCCTTCCGGACCACCGTGGATAGAAACCACTGCCGGTAGAGGTCCCGGAGGAGCGCCTACCGGACGGAAGACCCAGGTAGGAACCGATAAACCGTCGAAGGAGTTAAAACGGTGTAGTTCTGGAGTGCCAAAGCCGTCTTCCTGGATACCGGCACGGGAGCTGTAGGTTAGACGAGTGAAGGTATGCGCCGTCAGATTGAGCATCCAGATATCGGTAGGTCTGCTGTTGGCGCTTAAGGGTATAGCCATGCGGGTGCTGTCGGGTGACCAGGAGCGTGACCCCATAGCGCCATCCCCTAAAGGCATAGCGGGGAGCTCCAGGAAGGAGCCGTCGGCTGTTTTCATGATCTTCATGGTGGAATAGCCATCTTCGTTTAAAGCAAAGGCTAGGAGCTTGCCGTCGGGAGAAAGAGCTAACCGCTCTACTTCCCAGTTGTCATCATAAATTTTGCTTACCTTTTTGGTTTCTAGGCTATAGTGGATAATATAGTCAAAATCGGCATCTTTGTCAGCACGAGCATAAAAAGCTTTGCTGTCCGGGCACCAAACCGGGTTGCGCAGAGAGGAGTAGGCACCGTCACCTATTAAGGTGCTGGTTTTGGCAGCAATGTCCAGCATATAGAGCGGGTTGTTCTGTTGCCCACGGGTTTTGTTATAAAGTAAAAAACGACCGTCCGGGGAGAGCGCGGCGGGAGTGTTATAGTTATCTTCATTTTCCTGGAGGATCCGAACTTCCTTAGTGGCAATGTCCATGGCGCAGAGATCGAAATGAGCTGCTTTACGGGCGTTGCAGGCAAAGATAAGTTGCTGGTCTGGGGTGACCCCGCCAAATTGATGACGTACTTTAGGGCTGTCGGTTAAGGCGACCGGTTCAGAACCGTCCAGGAGATGCATGTAAATTTGGTGGTTTTCATTTCCGCCAGCATCTCGCGTGAAGAAGTAACCTAGTTTGTCTTTCATAGGGTGCAAGTCCCCAACCCGTTCCGGGTAAAAGGTGAGTTGCTCGGGATATCCCCCCTCAGCAGGAATACGCCAGGCTTGTGAAGTGCCGGTGATGTTGGTGAGGTACACTAGGCTTTCGCCATCACAGAGCCAGATCATGCCCGAGGCAGTGTGAATGCGTAGGTACCGTTCCAGGCTGTAGCGCATAAATTCTCCTCCCTTGTCGTTTCAGTTTCGTTATTTCGCCTTGCTAAGTATACTCCAGAGTTGGCAGGAATTCAACTGCTGTACACGAAATTATATGGAGATTTATTATGAGAACCAATTTTGGAGGTTTTGCTATGAAGTATACCCCTGTTTCCCCCGATGTAATTGCTCTCCTGGAGGAGGTGACCCCAGGTAGGGTAGTCGTAGGTAACGCGATCAATCCGGATTACAGCCGGGACGAAATGCCTATTTATGGCACCCACCAACCGGAAGTGGCTATTGATGTCCATTCCACCGCAGAAGTTTCGGCCATTATGAAAATATGTCACCAGAACAATATTCCTGTCACCACTCGGGGAGCAGGCACTGGTTTGGTGGGGGGTAGTGTCCCTATCTACGGTGGGGTGGTTATTTGCACTGCCCAAATGAACCAGATCATTTCCTTTGATGAGGAGCAGTTTGGGGTGGTGACCCAACCGGGAGTGCTGCTGGAAACCTTAAAAAGCGAAGCGCTTAAACGAGGGTTAATGTATCCGCCGGATCCTGGTCAGAAACTGGCGACTATTGGCGGAAATGTATCCACTAATGCCGGAGGGATGCGGGCTATAAAATATGGAACCACTAAAGATTACGTCCGAGGAATGACGGTAGTTTTAGCCGACGGTGAAGTTATGCATATCGGGGCCAATGTTGCCAAAACCAGTATGGGCTACAACTTGGTGCAGCTGATCACCGGCGCCGAAGGGACTTTAGGAGTTATCACCGAGTTAGTTTTAAAGTTAATTAAAGCTCCCAAGTTGGAAATAAGTGTCATGGCTCCCTTTGCCGATTTAGATACCGCCTTGCTGGCAGTGCCGAAAATATTTAAGAGCAGCTTCCGTCCTACCGCCCTGGAGTTTTTCGAGCGGGATATTCTGGAGCTTTCGGAAAGTTATGTGGGTAAGAAGGTCTGGCCTCGCGAGGTGCAAGGAGCTCCGGTGCAAGCCTACCTGCTCATGATCTTCGATGGCGACGATATGGAGGAAATAGACCCCATCATTGAAAAGATGGCCGATTTTTTACTAGATGCCGGAGCTATGGATGTCATGGTTGCCGATACCGTTACCAAAATTAACGATATTTGGAGCGCTCGCTCCGCCTTTCTCGACTGTATCATGGACAGCTATAAGCTGTATGATGAAAATGATGTTGTCGTACCCATTCATAAAATTTCCGAGTTTGTCGCTTTCTTCACCCAAGAGGCTGAGCAGTACGACTTTGAGGTGCGTTATTTAGGTCATGCCGGAGATGGTAACCTGCATATCTTCGGGGTCTCCAATACCATGGAGGAGGAACCTTTCAAAGCTCAAATCCACCTCTGGATGGAAGCCATGTATACGAAGGCGCTGGAAATGGGTGGGGAACTAACCGGGGAACATGGCATTGGCTCCGGCAAGATTTCCTATTTTGAAGATTACGTCAGCGAAAGAGTCATCGGGCTCCATGCCGCTATCAAAGAAGCTTTTGACCCCAAAGGTATCTTAAACCCCGGTAAAGTGGTGCGTGGACGTTAGGAGGAAACCAAGTTGCATATTCTGGTCTGCGTCAAGCAGGTTCCCTATGCCCAAAATATTGCTATCGACCCGGTAACGAATACCTTGGTGCGAGAGGGGGTCGAGAGCATTCTCAACCCCTTCGACGGCTATGCTCTGGAAGCGGCGGCTCGCTTAAAGGATGCTAACCCAGCTATCGAAATCCATGCTCTCTCCATGGGTCCTCCTCAAGCAGAAGCCGCTCTACGGGAGTGCTTAGCCATGGCAGCGGATAAAGGCTATTTGGCCACCGATCGAGCCTTTGCCGGCTCCGATACCCTGGCTACCAGCTATATTCTTAGTGAGACTATTCGCTATATCGAAAGAGAACAAGGTATTTCCTTTGCTCTTATCTTTTGTGGGAAACAAGCTATTGATGGCGATACCGCCCAAGTAGGGCCGCAAATTGCCGAGCTTTTGGGTATGGCGCAGGTTACTAATGGTCTCGTCTGCGAATTGCAAGATAATAAGCTCTTTATTTGGCGAGAAACGGACGAAGGTAAGGAGCAAGTGGCGGTGGAGTTGCCTTGCCTTGCCACCTTCACTAAGCCTGGTTTTGAACCGCGCTTGGCTACGGTGCGGCGACGCACGGCGGCACGGCGAGCAGAGATAAGCGTTATTGGAGCTCAGGAACTGCAGGAGAGCGATTTCAACCGGATGGGGCTAAAAGGATCTCCTACCCAGGTGAAACGCACCTTTGCTCCCACCTTAAAAGCCGGAGGAGTGGTGGTAGATACCGCTCAAGATCCTGCTGCGGTGGCTCACCTGGCTCAACTATTGGTAGAGCGACACATAATTTCCACTGTAAAGTAAGCCGGAAGGAGAATGCGATTATGGATAACCCTTCCCGCGACCTTTGGGTCTTTGTGGAAACTAATCAAGACGGTACTGCCAGGAAGGTAGGGCTAGAACTCCTTAACCCAGGCCGTAGGTTGGCAGATCAACAAGGTGGAAAACTGGTAGCGGTAGTGCTGGCGGAAGATACGACACTGGCGGTAAAAGCGGTGCTGCCTTTGGGAGCAGATACAGTTATGACCATTACAGGAGCGCCCTACCGGCAATTTAACACGGAGGTCTATACAGCTGCTCTTTGCTATCTTCTACAAAAATATCAGCCGCAAACCTTTTTGTTAGGCGCCACCAGTAACGGTAGAGAGCTGGCACCCCGCATTTCCAGCCGTTTGCAGACAGGCTTAACCGCTGACTGCACCCAGCTCCATCTGGACGAATCCGGCTTGGTCGCCTGGACGCGTCCCGCTTTTGGCGGTAATATCATGGCAGAAATACTTTGTCCTAAGCATCGCCCTCAAATGGGTACGGTGCGTCCGGGGGTTTTCAAGCTACCAGCGGTAACAGCCAAGAGAGGAGAGGTAATCGCGGAAAGCTTTCCCTTTGACTTACCTTTGAACAAGCTTCAAGTAGTCCAAGTTATCAACGAGGTAAGCAGCTTGGTGGATCTGGAAGGGGCGGAAATTATTGTCGCCGGAGGCAGAGGGGTGGGAAGTGCCCAGGGGTTCCAAGTTCTGCGCACCTTTGCTGAAACCATTGGGGCAGAAATAGGAGCTTCTCGAGGAGCGGTGGATGCTGGTTGGATACCCCATGCTCATCAGGTAGGACAAACCGGCAAGTCAGTTTCTCCTAGGCTTTATATTGCCTGTGGTATTTCCGGTGCGGCACAGCATCTGGCAGGGATTGGCTCTGCGGAGATAGTTTTGGCTATCAACCAAGACCCCAACGCTATGATCTTCAAAATAGCCGATTATGGCATTGTGGGGGATCTCTTTGAGGTGCTGCCACTGCTGGCTCAAGAGCTACGCTCCCGGCTAGGCTCTGCTTCCTCAGAAACGACACAATACCATGTTTAATAGCGCTAACTCCAGCTAAAAAAAAACCCACCGGATAATTCCGGCGGGTTTGAGGCTGTAAGTTATTCTTCTAGATGGGGGCTACCCGCCCCCAAACCCCGGGTCTCTACGGCAGGCAAAGCCTGCCTGCGCTTACTGGAACTACGTTCCAGGACCACGCGGTCGCGTGGTGGAGTAGAAGCCCATATCTATCATGCTATGGGTGAACGCAGTTCATAGGCTTCTACTCAGTTGGCCACTCGCTGTTGAGAGGCCAGTAGTTAATGTTTTTGTAGGGGTAGCGTTTGAGATTGGGGTTAGCCGCCCCCGGGGCATCTACTTCAATAATTTCTTTAGCCAAAGGTTGGAAAGAGGCACGGAAATGTCCCCGTGATTTAACCAGCAACAGACGCTGACGTGTAGGCTCCACACCTAAGTGCCTAAAGATATCGGCATCATTGCAGGCTTGGCGCACCGAGTTGACGAGAATCTGCACATTACCGACTACCAGGCGGACAGCCTTGCCAAGGTTACTCATGGAGCCTCGCCCCATAGGACCAGTGGCTTCATAACGCCCGTCACAGATAGCAGCCACGTAAGCTTCTACTTCAATTGGTGCTCCGTAGGCAGTGCTAGCCTTCCCACCGATGCTAAACTTGGCGGTTTTACCCACCCCCAACTGGATAGCTTGCTCTACTACCTGGGGATCCCAAATGATAGCAGCAGCGGTGCGAGGTAAGTTGCGCTTAATAAGCTCCCGCAGCAGCTCCGGAGTATCGCCAGTACCGCCTCCTCCCGGGTTATCGGCTACATCGGCAACAATTATGGGTCGTTTGTCATTATCGTCCCAGAGCTTTTCAACTAAGTCTAGAGCATCTCTGCAATCGGGAAGATATTTAAGAAACTCAGCTCGAGTTTCCCAAGCCATAGCAGCTATTTCATCGCATATACTTTGTGCCAGCTCTTGGGATGCGGCCGTGGTGACCACATTAAGCCCAGCATAAGGAACATCGGCAAAGGGGAAACCTCCGAAGACGTAGACATTGTAGACATCCGGGTTGGCTTCATGCTCTCGGGCTTTGGCAAAGAGAGGCACCATAGGTCCTTCTTCGGTACGCAGGTTGATCGTAGGAGGGACCATGGGAGGATGCTTAAAGGCACAGACCGGCTTAATGCCTTCGTTAAAAATCCGTGCCAGATGCTCCGCGGCTTCTTTCGCTCTTTCGTAGCTATCGATATGGGGGTTGGTGTCAAAGCCAAAAATGCCCTGGCAAGCTTCCACCATCTCCTGTTGCAAGTTCGAGTGCAAGTCCAAGGTGACAATAATTGGTATATCACCCACCAGTTGACGAACGGAGGTGACAATGTCCAGCTCAGGGTCATCGACACCCTGAGCCACCATACCTCCGTGCATCCCCAACCACACGGCGT
>WREE01000100.1 GCA_009779515.1 Symbiobacteriaceae bacterium | reverse complement strand
TGTGATGCTTTCAATATACCTTTACTCACCTTTACCGATACTCCCGGTTACTTACCTGGAGTAGGGCAGGAGCACGGCGGAGTCATTCGGCATGGTGCCAAAATCCTCTACGCCTACTCCGAAGCTGCCGTGCCTAAAGTTACGGTTATCACCCGCAAAGCATATGGTGGCGCTTACATCGCCATGTGCAGCCGTCACCTGGGTGCCGATATGGTCTACGCTTTTCCCACTGCCGAAATAGCCGTGATGGGTCCTGACGGAGCAGCTAATGTTATCTTTCGAGATGAAATTGCCAAAGCCGACGATCCCCAAGCTATGCGCCAGCAAAAAATTGACGAATATGCCAGCAAGTTTGCCAGCCCTTATGTGGCAGCTTCGCGAGGTTTTATCGACGATGTCATCGACCCGGCACTCCTTAGACCAACCCTCATCAATGCCTTTGAAATGGCTATAACCAAGCGTGAAGCTCGTCCTGCTAAAAGGCACGGCAACTTCCCAGTTTAAAGGAGGAGAGTACATGCCTTTTGCTTTAAGTGAAGGTATCATGACCACTATTGTGGGTATGATCGTGGTCTTTATGGTTCTGATGATTTTAATCGGTCTCTTAGAATTAATAGGACGTGTCTTCGCCGCAACCCCCACTCCTGCCGAAGCTGTAGCGGATATCGCTCCCCTTACGGAACCTCCCCTAGCTTATACCCCTCAGGCAGAGGTGCATAACTCCGGGGACGATCCGCTACTGGTTGCCGTTATCTCCGCTGCCATTGCCGCTTATAATGGGAGCTCATCTTCGTTGTTGCGGATAACCAGTATTAAGCGGCGCGCTGCGGTGGAGTCAGGTTGGGCTGCGGAGGCTAGGCGCCAGGCCATTGAATCGCGGCGCATGTAAAAAAGCAAGGAGTGAAATAAATGAAGTACATTATTACCGTAAATGGTGTTGCCTACGAAGTGGAAGTTGAAGCGGTTGAGGGTACACCGGCGGTTGCTCCTACTGCTCCTAGAGCTGTTACCCCCGTAGCAGCACCGGTAGCAACCCCCGTGGCAGCTGCTCCCGTGACACCTCCCCCAGCAGCAGCTCCAGTTGTCGCTGCCGCTCCTGTGGGTGCTGGTGAAAAGATGACTTGCCCCATGCCGGGTATCATCACCGACATCCTGCTCAACACCGGAGCTGTTGTCAAAAAAGGGCAGGTAATTCTCATGCTAGAAGCCATGAAAATGCAAAATGAAATTGTTGCTCCCTGTGACGGTACTCTCACCAGTATTAACGTCAGTAAGGGTGAAGCGGTAAAAACCGGACAGCTTCTGTTTGTCGTAGGATAAACATAAGCTAAAGTGTGTAAGGAGGAAATTGGTAAAGTGGATACTCTCAAGGTTGTCTGCGGTGTTTCCAACCGTCACTTGCATCTCTCCCAGGAAGATTTAGAAATCTTATTCGGTAGCGGAGCTACTCTCACCGTTTTTCGCGATCTTAAACAGCCTGGGCAGTATGCCTGCGAAGAACAAGTTCATCTGGTCGGTCCGCGCAACACCCTACGCAATGTTCGGGTGTTAGGACCGGTGCGCAAGCAAACCCAGATTGAAATCTCCGTAACCGATTCCTTTGCCTTAGGTTTAAAACCACCTCTCAGAGACAGTGGCGATCTGGCAGGTTCGGAAGCTATAACTCTGGAAGGACCAGCGGGTAGTCTAACCTTAAGCGAAGGAGTTATTATCGCTAAGCGGCATGTCCATTTCCACCCTTCCGAAGCGGAGCCTTTGGGTATTAAAGACAAAGAGCTTATTGCCGTTCGCGTTGAAGGTGAGCGCGGGTTAGTCTTTGAAAATGTCTTAGCTCGGGTTAACGAAGCCTTTACTCTGGAGTTTCACGTCGATATCGACGAGGCCAACTCGGCGCTACTGAAAAATGGTGATGAGGTTACAGTATACCGCATCTCTTTATGATACCTAAAATAAAATCGTAGGGTAGCCACCGGATACTCAAAAGGAGACCTAGGAAAATAAGTCATCTGTGTGCTAAGCGAAGGTTTTCCCATTTTATATGGGATGCCTTCGCTGGACTATAAACCCACCTACAGATGGTTTCCAGGGGAGATCGGTTGCTGTCTCTACCTTGTAAGGAGAGGAAAAGATGCCCCTGGAGTTAATTGTAGTTGCCATAGGCTTGTTAGCCCTAGGCTATTCATATTATTTATACTCACAGATCAAAACGCTCCCTGCTGGTAACCCACGTATGCAGGAGATTGGCAACGCTATTGCGGAAGGTTCCATGGCCTTTCTCACCCGTGAGTATAGTGTTTTAATCTGGTTTATTCTCGGACTAGCGGTAATTATTTTTATAGGTGGAAGTATGACACCCGATGAAATTCTCCGACCGCAAACTGCTATAGCTTTTCTTTGCGGATCAGCTTGCTCAGCTGCCGCCGGCTTTTTTGGGATGCGTGTTGCCACCAGTGCCAATGTACGCACGGTCGAAGCGGCACGCCACGGGCAAAACGCCGCTCTGGGAGTTGCTTTTCGCGGTGGTGCCGTGATGGGCATGTGTGTGGTGGGGCTGGCCTTAATGGGTACCGGACTCTTAAGCTTTATTTTTCAAGACCCTACCATTGTCAATGGCTTTGCTTTGGGAGGGAGCTTTGTGGCGCTCTTTGCCAGAGTAGGCGGAGGTATTTATACCAAGGCCGCCGATGTAGGTGCAGACTTAGTAGGTAAAGTCGAAGCCGGTATCCCGGAAGATGACCCTCGTAACCCGGCGGTTATCGCCGATAACGTGGGAGACAATGTGGGTGATGTAGCCGGCATGGGAGCAGACCTCTTTGAATCCTTTGTTGGCTCCATTATTGCTGCTATGGCTATTGCCGTTGGTACACGTGCCAACTACAACACGATCATTTATCCTATGTTGTTAGCGGGATTAGGTACTATCGCTGCCATTATCGGCACCCTTTTTGTGCGTTCTGATGACAATAGCAACCCCCAAAAGGCTCTAACTGCTGGCACAACTGCAGCTGGTGGGATTACGGTGATTGCTGCGGTAATTTTAACCATGCAAGGTTTTACCACCATGAACACCTTATGGGCTACGATTAGTGGCCTTTTAGCGGGAATTATTATAGGTCAAATAACGGAGTATTTTACTTCATCCGATTACAATCCGGTAAAAGGGATAGCGGAAGCATCTCAGACCGGTCCTGCTACCAATATTATCAAAGGGCTAGCCGTGGGTATGTATTCCACCGCTCTACCTATTTTGGTAATTGTCACGGCTGTTATAATAGCTTATTATTTTGCCGGACTCTACGGCATAGCTATTTCCGCCGTAGGTATGCTCTCCATAACCGGTATGACGGTGGCTGTGGATGCTTATGGTCCTATCGCCGATAACGCCGGAGGGATTGCTCAAATGGCAGAGCTAGACCAAAGTGTGCGGGATATAACCGATAAGTTAGATGCTGTAGGCAATACGACAGCCGCTATCGGTAAAGGGTTTGCCATTGGCTCCGCTGCTCTCACCGCCTTGGCGCTCTTCTCTGCCTACGCCACCTCCGTTAATCTCACATCTTTAAACTTACTGGAACCCAAGGTTATGGCTGGACTCTTTATCGGCGGCATGCTACCTTATCTCTTTTCAGCTCTCGCCATGGAGGCAGTAGGTAAAGCTGCCCAAGATATGATTTCCGAAGTACGTCGGCAGTTTCGGGAAATGCCCGGTATCATGGATGGTAGTCAGAAGCCCGACTATGCCCGCTGTGTGGATATCTCGACTAGTGCTGCTCTGCGACAAATGGTGTTGCCGGGGATTCTGGCCGTGGTCAGCCCTATATTAGTCGGTATTATTTTAGGCAAAGAGGCTGCCGGAGGTCTGTTAGCCGGGGGCACGGTTACCGGAGTTCTGGTAGCTATCCAAATGTCTAACTCTGGCGGAGCCTGGGATAACGCGAAAAAATACGTGGAAAGTGGCGCCTATGGGGGTAAGGGAACACCTACGCACCAAGCTACTGTAGTAGGTGATACCGTGGGAGACCCTTTCAAAGATACTTCAGGGCCATCTCTCAATATACTTATCAAACTGATGAGCATTGTCGCTTTAATTTTCGGCACCTTCTTTGGTAGTGGTATTATCCACTTTTAAAAGGAATATCGGCATTTTGTAGCGAAATAGACCTTAATATATATTTCCGTAAAACAAGGAGGTTTCCGATGAAGAACTATCCAGTGGAAAAAATACGTAACATAGCGCTCTTTTCCCATGGTGGGGCAGGGAAGACTAGTTTGGCTGAAGCCATGCTTTTTAGCGCCGGTGTCGTTGATCGGATGGGCAAAACGGTAGAAGGTTCATCGCACTTGGACTTCGACCCCGACGAGGTAAGACGTGGCATTTCCATCTCCTCATCTCTGGCGCCTATCGAGTGGAAAGACCACAAAATAAATATTATCGATACTCCTGGTTATCTGGATTTTGTGGGGGAAGTTGCTGCCGCCATGCGGGTGGTAGATACAGCTGTAGTCCTGGTCGATGCTGTCACTCCTGTGGAAGTAGGGACCGAAATTGTGTGGGAGTATGCTGAAGCTGCGGATATACCTCGGTTGGTTATTGTCAACCGTATGGACCGGGAAAATGCCGATTTTTCTCAGGCGGTGGAGCTGTTGAAAGGGAAGTTTGGTCCCCGCTTAGCTCCCATTATCCTCCCTTTAGGTGAACAAGCCGCCTTTGCGGGCGTCGTCGATATCGTCAAGGGGAAGGCATATGCTTATGCCGATGCCAGTGGTAAGAAAATAGAGGAAAGGGCCATTCCTGGAGAGATGCAAGCCAGCGTGGATAACTACCGTGAAATGCTGGTGGAAGCCGCCGTTGAAGCTGACGACGACTTAATGATGAAATATTTGGAGGGAGAAGCCATCAGCGATGATGAGCTGATTGGCGCTATCCGTCTCGGTTCTTCCACCGCTAAAATGATTCCCATCATCTGCACCTCTGCTCTGAAAAACATTGGCGCTATCCAGGTTCTGGATACCATTCTTAGCTACTTTCCCTCCCCCGCAGAGCGCCCCGCCGAGGAAGGGACTATCGGAGACGGCGAAGAGGTTATCGAACTAAAGGCCGACCCCAACGGTCCCCTGGCAGCTCTGGTCTTTAAAACTATGGCTGACCCCTTCGTGGGTAAGCTTACCGTCTTTAAGGTGGTATCAGGGACGATCAAAGCCAACTCGCAACTCTGGAATGTGCAACGCAATCGAGCGGAGCGTATTGGCAATATCATGCTACTCTTTGGTAAAACCCAGATTCAAGTACCGGAATTAACAGCTGGTGATATCGGCGCCGTCGCCAAGTTACAGGAGACTACCACCAACGATACCTTAGCAGAGCGCGATAAGCAAATTGTCTTATCACCGGTTCTATTTCCGGAACCTTCTCTCACTGCGGCTGTGGAACCTAAATCCAAGGGAGATGAGGAAAAAATCGGTTCCGGCTTAGTGCGCTTAGCTGAAGAAGACCCCACCTTTAAGGTCCTAAAAGACCCGGAGTCCAACCAGACGGTCATCACCGGTATGGGTGACTTGCACTTGGATGTTATTTTAGGTCGTCTGCAAAGGAAGTTTGGCGCCGAAGTTAAGCAAGTGGATGTTAAGCTACCTTACCGGGAGACTATCCGCGGCAAAGCCAGGGTGCAGGGACGTCACAAGAAGCAGTCCGGCGGACGCGGGCAGTATGGCGATGTCTGGCTGGAGTTGGAACCTAACGAAGGTTACGAATTTGTCGACCGCATTGTCGGAGGGGTAGTTCCCCGGCAGTTTATTCCGGCAGTGGAAAAAGGTATGGTGGAGTGCCTGGCGAAGGGCGTTATCGCCGGTTATCCGGTAGTCAATATTAAAGTTAGCTTGGTAGATGGCTCCTACCACGATGTCGATTCGTCGGAAATGGCCTTTAAGATAGCCACTTCTCTGGCCTTCAAGAAAGGGTTTGCCCAAGCACGCCCGGTACTCCTGGAGCCGATTATGGATGTAGCCGTGACTATTCCCGACGAATACATGGGAGATATTATCGGTGACCTTAATAAAAAACGGGGTAGAGTGATGGGGATGGAGGCTATTGGTAACGGTCGCCAAGTGGTTAAAGCTCACGTGCCTCAGGCAGAGCTCTTTAAATATGCCACCGATTTACGCTCCATGACGCAGGGACGAGGCAAGTTTACCATGGTTTTCGATCATTACGAAGAGGTACCCGCTGCTATCTCCGAAGCCATCATCTCTGCGTATAAAGCCGAAGAGGAAGAGGAGTAAAACTAGAACAGCATTTATCTGGACATACCAAAACCCGCTTTACAGCGGGTTTTGCTGTTGGGTGGTCAACACGAGCTTAATACCCATAGATATGACTATACCCCCTTTTACTTTAGCTGGGTGGGTATACCACAGAAGAGACGGACGACTTCATCAGCATGAGCTGCTAGTAGGATCAGGGAGCGACCTACTTCCTCACGCCAAAGACGTTCCGTGGCCTCAAGAGGCACCACGCCACCGGAAATATCATCGCAAATAACTATCCTGTGAGAGCTGTTATTTAGCAAGTTCTGCACCTCCCAGCCGACATTCTTTTCGGCTTGGATCAGAGCGAGTATCCATAAATGCAAATTGTAGATTATTAGTTTATTTTGAGGTATTTGGGTAGATTCTGTTGTACAGTGATAAATGCTATCTTCGTTTACGGCCAACCTACTTAAAGCATATGCCAGCTTACCTTGGTAAGCGCCGCCTACCACTAAAAGCATACTCTACCATCCTTTCCTGGTTGAAAAACCACAAGGGGTTAGCTCCTTTGCTGAGCTAACCCCTCTTACAAACATATGGTGATGTGGTGCGGTCGGTGAGACTTGAACTCACACAGGTTGCCCTATACGCCCCTCAAACGTACGCGTCTGCCAGTTCCGCCACGACCGCAAAGAGGACTTACCCCAAAGTGTTAAGAAAAACCCAAAAGTGGTGCGGATGAGAGGACTTGAACCTCCACGACCTTGCGATCACTAGAACCTGAATCTAGCGCGTCTGCCAATTCCGCCACATCCGCGAGGAAATGGTGGGAGCGATGTGGATCGAACACATGACCTCTACCGTGTCAAGGTAGCGCTCATACCAACTGAGCTACGCCCCCGTAGCTATTTAGGGAGAAGGAAAATGGTGCCGGGAACCGGAATCGAACCGGTATGATGTTTCCATCGAGGGATTTTAAGTCCCTTGCGTCTGCCAGTTCCGCCA
>WREE01000099.1 GCA_009779515.1 Symbiobacteriaceae bacterium | reverse complement strand
GTAAAAGGAGAGAGGAATATCGAGAGGAAGATCGTTGATGAGTTCCACTTTGTAGAGTTCTCCTTGCTCTTCCATCAAAGCCAGAGCTTCGTCCCTGGGAAGAAAAAAGCGCGAGATAGGTAGATTTTGGGCGATAATTTTTTGCATTTCGGCTTCAATAGCTTCCAGATGATCTGGCGTAAAAGGGGTGGGAACCTGGAAGTCATAGTAGAAGCCATTTTCAACAGCTGGTCCAATAGCCAGCTTGGCATCAGGAAAGAGCTTTTTAACTGCCTGAGCCATAATGTGGGAGCAAGTGTGACGATAGGCCTCTCGGGCTTCTTCGTCTTCCCAGGTTAGCAAACGGAACTCTCCTCCTTGGGCAAGAGGCTGCTCCAAACCCAAAATTTCTCCGTTAAGGGTTGCTAGCAGCGCCTTGCCGACTAAAGTCTTGCTGATGCTTCCAGCAATATCCTTAGGTGTAATACCTTCGGGGTAGTGGCGCTCTTCGCCATTGGGTAGGGTGATTGTTAGAGACATGCGAATCCCTGCCTTTCTTTGGTAGTAAAGAGCTTGTTCAACCATGGATCGAACAAGGTTAGGCGAAAGCTAAAAAGCCGTTTCGCCTCAAAGCTTAACTGCTCCAGAGACGAAAACGGCCTTATCTATACCATCTCCGCGGTTCCACTCTGCTTGGCTATGGGTAAAACATAGCCCTCTTTTTTCGTTGACGGACGAATTTACTAAACCGGCACAGTCTTATCCCGGGGTCGGGCTTCGTCTGGCAGCTCCTGAGGGGTTTTGGTTATAGTCTGCCCACAAGGGTTTTCAGCGTAACACCCCGTTCTCTGTGGAAGGAAAACTATAACTACTTGTCTCAATCTTAGCTTTGTCATATCATACCACTTTTTTAGGGGCTGTCAAGAGATACCAACTATATATGTGAAAGCATAAAACCGATGATGATACCGCTTAAAGTAACCAAAGTAACTGAACGACTACGACTCATGATAACCGTTTGGGGAATCATTTCTCCGAAGACAACATAAAGCATAGCTCCTCCTGCTGCCGCCAGGGAGAAGGCAATAGCCAAGTCGGAAATGGTACCGAAGACCATACCTAGCAAGCAACCTAAGAGGGTGGTGGCACCGGCGAGAGCCGTGAGAAAAACCACCGTGACTTTTCTCACTCCTCCACTGAGTAAAGGAGCAGCTACTGCCATACCCTCAGGGATGTTGTGTAAAGCCAGCATGACTGCTATCAGCAGACCTAGTTGCATATCATGGCTGCCGGCGGCACCAATAGCTATACCTTCAGGGATGTTATGTAGGGCAATTGCCAGAAACATGAGAATACCGGAACGCAACATGCTCTGTTTTTTTTCGGTACCTTCGCTACTCCGGTCGTTGTCGTCTGGCGCTATATTTTGACTCTCATCTTCTGAGGCTGGCGCCTGAGTTTTACTATCTTGGGCGATGATAGGACTGATATGGTACAGTTCGACTGGAGTTTGGTGAATGGCTATGTTGGTGCGCAGATTCTCTTTAAGATGAAGTTGCTCTTCCCTTTTCGCGGTAATTATATCGACCAAGCGGTTTAATGGCATAATAATCAAAAAGCCCAAAACCAGTCCTGCGACGGTATTGATCATCCCTGCCAAGTGTAAAGATTCCGGTACCAGGCTAAAACAGACTATACTAACCATGACCCCACCGGCAAAGGAGAGTAGCCAGGAGTCAATTTTTTCGTTGCGTTCGCCAAAAAGGAGGGTAAGAACTCCTCCTAAGGTAGTGCCTCCTACTCCCGCTAAAATGCTGTACATGACCATTAACATGACCTTACCTCCTACTGGAACAGTGATGGTGTTAGCTGCGTCTAACATTTATTTTATTATACACTTTTCAAATAGCTTTGACAAGAGTGGGAGTTGTTTTTTTTGCATAAAAAATAACTGTTTGGGGGCGGGTAGCCCCCATTTAGTGGAGTAGAAGCCCATGATCTGCGTTCACCCAGAGAATGATTGAAGTGGCTTCTACTTCGCATAAACGGGCAGATTGCCATCTGCCCCTACGAAAATCTACCGCCAATCCATCGTAGGGGACGATGGTAATCGTCCCGTTGAAATGCGTTTACACTTACTGGACCCGGGGTCCCCGCGCACATGTGCGTGGGGTGGGAGTTTGGGGTTTGGGGGCGGGTAGCCCCCATTTAGATGAATAGTTACTAGACATACCCAAGAGGTCACAGTATAATAGGCAAAAAGAAGGTGTCTCACCATTCAACGCAAAAGCATTATTGGTCTTTCGGCAGCAGTTATGGTCTTGCTGCTTGCCATGTTCATACCCGAGATCGACGCTCTTTCGGTGGCAGCGCTACGCACCCTTTGTCTTGCTGTGGCTTTCTTTGTCTGTCTGATTAGCGAAGCTCTACCTCTGGCTATATCCTGTTGGGTCGCTTTGGGTATGATGCCCCTGATCGGGGTCGCTACAACCTTCGGGGACGCTCTGTCCGGCTTTGCCAACCCCGTGGTCTTTTTCATCCTGGCATCTTTTGGCATAGCTGCCGCTTTTACCACCCTGCCTTTATCTCAGCGCGTCATGATCGCTCTGCTTAGGAAGTTTGGTAAGAACATCAAGCTTACCTTGCTCTCCCTAATGCTCTGTATCATGCCGGTGACCTTCTTTGTCTCCAGCGTGCCAACTTGCGCCCTTTTCATGACTATAGGGCTTAGCTTTCTGGGTATGTATGAAGATGAAGCAGCAAAGAAAGCGACCGGCAGAGCGTTTATGATCGCTATTCCGGTCACTTGTCTCATCGGCGGTATGGCTACTCCAGTCGGCAGTTCCATTAACTTGCTAGCTATCGACTTGCTGGAGCAGTATACGGGGTTGACTATCTCTTTTGTGCAATGGATGTCGGTGGGGATTCCCTTGGTGATCCTGACTCTTCCCATAGCCTGGCTGCTGATCTATCACATCTACAAACCGGCAGAGATAAACCCAGCCATGGTAGAACGTTACATCGCCGACTTGGCGGTACCACCTCAGCTTAGTCAGGAAGAAAAGAAGGTGATGGCAGTCACCGTTGTGATGCTAACGCTATGGATACTCTCTTCTTGGTTTAAGCAGATCAACATCACTGTGGTTACCCTCCTAGGTGTTTGCGTCCTCTTCTTCCCGGGAATAAAAATATTAGAGTGGCAGAGTTTTATCCGCAAGGTTAACCTAGATTCCTTCTTTCTGGTAGGTACAGTACTTTCCATCGGCAAGGCCATGGAAATCAACGGCGTGTCTGCCTGGATTGCCTCTCTGTTCCCCACAGGACCAATGTCGTTGTTCACCTTCCTGGTCTTCGTCGTTACCCTAGTCTTCCTGATTCTGGTGATCATGCCCGTTGGACCATCGGTGGTGATGTTCATGGCAATGCCTGTTATCTCCTTGGCTCAGGCCATGGGGTTCAGCCCGATATGTGTAACTATGGCGCTGGCGCTGGCAGCCGGCAACTGCTATATCCTACCCCTGGACACCGTCCCCCAGCTGACCTACAGCACAGGGTATTATGGCATGCTCGACCTACCTCGAAGCTCTGTTATTATCCAAATATGCCTGATAGTCTTGATACCATCTGCCCTCTGGGTGGCACATGCACTCCTGGGGATTATGTAAAATAACAGGTGCTGCCCAAGGAGAATTCCGGTTAAAACAATTGACCTACAAATTTTAAACAGGAGTGGGGACTTAGCAGTTTAGTTATGGAAACAATACGTAAATACTCACCTCGCCGCATGTTTATGGTCGCACTCATCCTCATGTTGCTCTTGGGAGTGTGCTTTTTAAGTGGCGCTCTTAGCCGCGAAACGGAAGCTCCCCCTCTTTCTCTTTTTTGGGGGGAAGCTCAGCTACTAATTACCTGGGTTGAAGAAACTCATCCTGCCTTTCTAGCTCTGGAGCATTTAGCTGCTTATCCTGGGGAAGGTTATTATCTTGCCAAAGCTGAGTTCTTGCGGCAAGTTGCCGCTATGGGTGATCCCTATTGTCCAGGGAGTATCAGTGTAGGAGACATTTTTCCTTTTTACTTACTCTGCTGTGAGTACTTAGCTTCCCTGAGTGATATTCACACTACCATGCATCTCCCTGAGGGAGAGTATGCTTATCTCCCCTTGGCCATCCTCTGGCAAGCAGAGGGTATGTTTTTAGAACCTACAGCTCAGTACCCTTTAGGAGGGGAAATTGTCCAAATTGGTGGGGTAGCTCCGGAGTTTTTAGGCAAGACAGTTGACCGCCATACCGCAGCTGAAACGACCAGTGGTCACTATAAAAATCGTCAGCAGTTCGCGCTTTTTGCCCATTTTTTTCAACTAGCCGGTGTAGTGGTCGAAGATAACCATGAAGTGGAACTATGGCTCCAAGTAGATGGTGAAATGTATAGTATCCGGCAAGCGTTTGCTTATTATCATCATCAGGAGGTACCATCTTCCGATTTTGACTCCAGCGCTTCCTGGTCTTCTGACGAAGAAGCTACTACCGGAGCCGTAACTGTTACCCTACTAGCAGATAACGACATTTTATTGGTTACCGCTAAAAATTGTACCTACGACGCCAGTTTTGTTGCCGCTATGCAGAGCTTGGAAAAGGCTTTAGGCGACGGCATCAGCACCATTATCTTTGATGTGCGCGATAACCCAGGTGGGGTTTCTACTTTTTGGCAGCACTTTTTTTCGTATTTACAGCTTGACCCCGGCCTCTATGGTAAGATAGAGCGCTATTCTCAGCTCAATACCCGTAACCCTAACATCATGGGCGCTTCCTTACAAGAACCTCAGGTAGCGCCTCTCCAAGATAACCCCTGGGAAATTGTTGTTCTAACTAACGAAAAT
The DNA here is from genome assembly GCA_009779515.1 of Symbiobacteriaceae bacterium. Lineage (GTDB taxonomy): Bacteria > Bacillota > JAAYKD01 > JAAYKD01 > WRDA01 > WREE01. The sequence continues at coordinate 2,522 of WREE01000099.1, read as the reverse complement.
AGCTACAGCGGAGCGGTATGGTTAGCCACCATGCTCCATGATGGCGGTCTAGGCACGGTCATCGGCAGAGAACCAGGCAGCTCCCCCACCATGTTTGGTAACCCGGTAGAATTTATACTCCCCCATACTGCCTTAAGGGGGGTCATCAGTAGCTCCTTTTTTATCCGACCTAATCCTCTATATGACCTTACGGGAGACCAGCTGGTGGCTAAAACTATTCCATATGGGGAAGATATTCTCGAGGCAGCCCTCGCCTATTTATTATCCCTGCCATAGCGACCGAAGGTTTGGGGGCGGGTAGCCTCCATCTAGCAAATTATAAGCGGAAGTTCCCAGGCAAGCGATAAGAGGACAGGAGCTACCTGGTGGCTAAAAGAGGGAAAGCAGAGCTCGGTGTCAAAGATAACCGGAGCTAAATTAAAATCTTTAGGAGGGGCAAATATGTCCTACAACAGCAAGCAAGGGATTCACACCGCCTGTGTACATGCCGGCAAACGAGGCAACGATGTTTTTGGCGCTATGCACGACCCTATTTATCTCACCAGCAATTATCGCCTCCCCAGTGACGGCACCCCGGTAGACTGGAGTGGTATCCATACCAATATCTACGCACGTAATGGCAACCCTAATCAATTCGCTCTGCAAGATAAACTGGCAGCTCTGGAGGGTGCCGATAGCTGCGTGGTTCTGGGCAGCGGTGTTTCGGCTTTGGCAGCAGTTTTCTTAACCTTTTTAAGCAGTGGCGACCATGTTATATGTTCCAAAGTTTGCTACAGCGCTGTAGCTATCCTCTTTCGCGATCTCTTACCGAAGAAGTTCCATATTCAAGTATCTATGGTAGACAGCACCTATCCTGAGGAAGTTAAGGCTGCTTTACAGCCCAACACAAAACTTATCCACATTGAAACCCCGGGTAACCCTACCACCGGGATCAGCGATATTGAAGCTATTGCTGCTATCGCCAAGGAGAGTGGCGTACTCTTGTCGGTGGATAGCACCTTTGCCTCTCCTCTTTACTTAAAGCCTCTTGCCTTAGGAGCCGACTTAGTGCTGCATAGTATGACCAAATATATTAATGGTCATGGTGATGCTCTGGGTGGTTGCATTTTAGGAAGTACCAACCTAATTAACACCCTAAAAGAAGAAGCCATGGTCAACTTTGGCGGTATCATCAGCCCCTTTAACGCCTGGCTGGTTAATCGGGGCTTAATCACCTTACCTTTAAGAATGAAACAACATTCGGAGAATGGTATGACCGTGGCTACTTTTTTAGAGCAGCACCCCGCAGTCCGCTTTGTCGCCTATCCGGGGCTTACTAGTCATCCCCAGCATCTGCTAGCTAAGAAGCAGATGAGCGGCTATAGTGGCATGATCTGCTTCGATATTCATGGTGATATGGCAACCCATACCCGTTTCCTAGCGCAATTGCAACTGGTTGCTCATGCCGTATCTCTGGGGGACAGCGAAAGTATTTTAGTTTATACCGAACCCGGCAACCCCAAACTCCCCTATTTACCGGAACTCTTCCAGCAAGGCTACTTCCGCTTTTCGGTGGGATTAGAAGATGCAGCCGATATCATAGACGATTTAAACAGGAGCTTGTCATCGTGTCTGTCGTAACCACCTTTCTCCCTCCCCCGGTGCCTCAGAACCCTGTTTTATTGGAGATAGCTCAGGCGTGTTACGAATTGGGGCAAACCGACTGGTGTGATGGCAGTGCTGGGAATATATCTTTATTGCTTCGTAAGGAAGAAGCCCAAAGCTTCCTGGAGCTCTCCGTTCCCGGAACACGACAGCCGCTAGCGCAACCTCTACCGGAGTTAGACCGAAGGTATATCATGATAACCGCCTCCGGTGCGAAGCTGAGAAAGCTCCCTTGGGATCCGGCTGGCGCCCTTGTTCTGGTAGAAATTTGTGATGGTGGCGCATCTTGGCGTCTTGTTTCCGGGTGGGGAGATACTAAACAGCATCCCTCCAGTGAGCTGATAGTCCATCTTCTAGGACATCGCGCTCGCCTGGTGAGTCAAGGTGACAGTCGGGCGATCCTTCATGTTCACCCTCCTCAGAGTATAGCTCTCACCATCGTGTTACCCCCTGATCATCGGGAATACACTCGTCTTTTATGGCGCATGCACACCGAAGGAGTTGCCGCTTTCCCCGAAGGGGTAGCTGCTCTGGAAGTCGGTATCCCCGGTTCATTAGCTTTGGCACGTGAAACTGCCCAAGCGTGGCAGAGCCATCGACTGGTCTTTTGGAGATATCATGGTCTAGCTGTAGCCGATACCTCCCTGGACTCTTGTCTCTCTTTAGTTGAGATGGCGGAAAAAATTATCGGTATAACCTTGCATCTATCCACTTATGGCTATTTTAGGGTCAACGCTAATTTGCGCATGAGCGAATGGCAAATGGCCCAGTTGGCAACCAAGTATAAAGTTACCGAAAAGCATAAGTACTGGAACTAATAACCTCCACCAGAGGTGCCACTCCACCCTCAGGGAAGCCCACCTATCAGACTAGACTTT
>WREE01000098.1 GCA_009779515.1 Symbiobacteriaceae bacterium | reverse complement strand
GCTGAAGGTAGGATCCTACATGCCAATTCATCCCCCGCTTTAGAAGCGGGTGTCCTCTAGGCTGTCACGATAACAAAGCGGGGCTTCTCAGCCTGGTAAAGCTTAAAGCCCCGCAACCAAAGGGAGTTTGGGAGTGGGTAACCCCTCTACCCCCATCTAGCAGAATATCTACTCGTAGGAGCGATAGTCGCCGGCTACAACTTCGATATGATCGGTAAACCACTTAAGCATATGGGTTAAGCGGTCGATACGCAGAGGCGGCATACCGCTGCGGGAAAGCTCATGGGTGGCATTGTTGAAGCGCACCATTTTAACTTCCTGCCCCAGCTTTTTCAGGGAAACGAAGAGCTGCTCACCCTGCTCAATAGGGCAGCGGTAATCTTGCTCGGCGTGGATAATGAGCAAAGGAGTGACCACATTCTTGACATAGGTGAGAGGCGAAAAGCGCACCATAGCTTCGTAGCTATCCAGAGGATTCCCACCCAGCTGAGTATCGCAGAAGTTAAAGCCGATATCGGAAACGCCGAAGAAGCTAATCCAGTTGGAGATGGAGCGCTGAGTTACCGCTGCCTTAAAGCGGTCGGTATGCCCAATAATCCAGTTGGTCATATAACCACCGTAGGAGCCGCCGGTAACACCCAGGCGGGTGCTGTCGATATCTTTATGCTCCGCCAACACATGATCTACTGCCAGCATAAGGTCGCGGTAATCGCCTTCGCCATACTTGGCGTTAACTCCATGCTGGAAGATTTGCCCATAACCGGAACCGCCACGAGGGTTGAGGAAAAGAACATAGAAGCCTTGCGAAGCCATCACCTGGAACTCGTGGAAGAAAGAGTAGCCGAACATGGAGTGCGGCCCGCCGTGGATATTTAGGATCATAGGGTATTGTTTGCCCTCTTGCCAACCAGCGGGTTTCATCAGCCATGCTTGGACATCCCAGCCTTCGTCCCCTTTCAGCCAGAACTCTTTGGGATTGCTGAGGTCAATGTCGTCTAACCAGGGGTTAATATTGGTCAGTTGCTTCTCTTCGTTGCTCTTTAAGTTAATTACAGCTATTTCGTTGGGGGTGGTCATATCTCCCCAAGCAATAGCGAGGGTTTCGTAATTTTCAGAGAAGCTGGCAGCATAGACTGCCCGATCTCCGGAGGTAAGCTGCTCCACCTTGCCACTGAGGTCGATGGTATACATGTGAGCTCTTCCGTGATGGTTGGAGTTGCAGACCAGTTTACTGCTGCAAGGCAGCCAGATAAGGGAGCGTCCGCCACCACCGCGGGTCATGTCCGAGGCTACCCCTTCGGCAAACCCCTGGTCGAAATCTTGGGTCAGGCAGTAAGGGGTGCCACCAGCAGTATCGACAATCCAAATTTTGCTGATGGTAGCTGCGGCGTAATCTCGGGTATGCCCTAAGTAGGCAATTTTGGTGCCATCGGGAGACCAGGAGGGGGTACCGCAGGGACCGTCGGTAGAGGTTATCTGCTTAAGCTCGCCACCTTCGGCGGAGACTACATATAAGTCGGAATTCCAGGTATTGTCTTCCGGATTCGCGGTGCGATTAGCAGATAAAACCAATTTGCTGCTGCAGGGCGCCCAGGAGAAGCTCTGATGGTGCCAGTTGCCATCGGTAATTTTGGTAATTTTGCCGCTGGCAATATCGAGAACCCAGATATGGGTGTAGCGACCATCCAGGAAGCCGGCATCGTTGGAGCGGTACTGCAGGCTTTCGACGACTAAGCCGTGCTCCCGCTTATACTTGGCTTCGGCATCTTTTTCTCCTCGAGACATAGGCTTAAACATTTTATCCAGCTCATCGGTGGGGTGCATTCTGGCAGTAAAAGCCAACTTCTTGCCGTCGGGAGACCAGGTAGGGTTGCCAGCGCCATAGCGCATGGTGGTTACTTGCGTCGCCTCGCCACCATCCATGGAGAGCATCCAGATTTGACCTTCACCGGAACGATCGGAGACAAAAGCCAGCTTGTTGCCACAGGGTGACCAGCGGGGAGAGGTATCCCGACGGGTGCCACCGCTAATTTTGCGTGGCTTAACGGTGCCACAGGTGTAGACCATGTAGAGGTGGGTACGGTACTCTTTGCTCTCTTCGTCGATATGGGTGTGGGTGTAGATGATCTTCGACCCATCCGGCGAGAGGTTGGGATCTGCTACCCATTTAAAAGAGTAGAGATCCTGAATGGTTATCTTGCGCATAAAGGGTAACCTCCTAGCCTTATTTTGTATCGGCTCTATTCCCTATGGTTAAAGCAATATCCTGCGTATATCTTTCTCTTTTTGCAGGATTCTCCCTACCTTATGGCGAAAAAATATTTAGTGTATTTTAAATTACCTTCTTAGAGACCAAACCAAGGCAGATAAATAGTTATGTATAAACTAAAGAAAGGTTGGCTTGTTGCATGATCGACTTGAAAGATATTGCCCGTTGTACTATCATCCTGGCAGCCATTGGCGCTGTTTCGGGAGGTTCTATTGCCGCTACCAGGAATCTAACTGGTCCCATTGTCGAAGCTCGTGCTAGGGAGAAGCTAAGTCATTCCCTGAGCTTTGCCATACCCCATGCCGACAGCTATTCCGAAAAGACTCTCCCCAACGGCACCCCCTACTATGTCGCCGAAGTAGCCGGGGAGGTCGTCGGCTATATTATCCAAACCACCCGTTCAGGCTATAACCCGGGACTTACTCTGCTCACCGGGCTAGACCCTCAAGGTACCATTCTCAATGTGCAAGTTTTAAGCCATGAAGAGACCCCTTCTATCGGTGGCAGCAAAGTAATCAATAATCTCAACTTTTTTGCTCAATTCCTGGGCAAAGGACCAACTTTTGCTCCCGAGGAGATCCATACCGTCAGCCAAGCCACTATCTCCAGCCAGGGGGTGCGTAACGCCGTAGTTGCTGCTCTGGATATATATAGCAAAATAGTCGCCGAGAGGTAGCTCTTTTACGGCAAGCTCCAAAACATCAACTCTGCCAGCGCCAAAGCATAATACCCCTAACGCCAAGGCTCGCTATCCCCCGTAAGGGGTTAGCGAGCCTTCTTATCTTATACCCTCAATATACTCGGCATACTCCGGATAGCGAGTTACCAAGGTGTAGTCTAGGACAATGAGATCGATATCTTGGTACCTTGCCAGCGCAGTCAGCAGGGAACCTTCGTAGTGACGGGGGTCAAAGATAAGAATATTTTCATAGTGTGGAACCAGCCAAGGGATGAAAGCGTTGCCGTAGGAATCTTTAATAACGGCGCAGGTTTTACCGTTTTCCACCGCAGTGTAGACGGCATCGAAGGGGTAGTCTCCCCCCATAAAGATGCGGTAGCTTAAAGGTTGGTCGCCACTAGGCAGATAAATTAAAGGTTGAGAAAGTACCGGTGGTTCCTTTAAGCTGTAGTAGATAATGGTATCGGGATGGTCATATAAAAATGGGGAAGGACTTAAGTTATAGAGGTAACCTAAGAAGCCAGGTAAAGCGAAACTGTCATAGGCGTCCAGGGAGAGAGGTTGAAAACCAGCCGTTTCAGCAAAAGCCCGGTAAGCATAGTAAGCCCCTAAAGCTGTCCAATGGTGATCGGTGCGAAAATAAAGATACTCTTCCCCTCTCCCCTGAAGCGCTCCGTAAACATCCACCCCACATGCTTTATCCAAGTTGCTATATGTTTTAGCGATAGCGTCTTTTTGGGAAGCGGTTACCTCCGACCACTGCTCTTCGATATAGGCTATAGGGGTGGGGACTAACATGGCAAAGACCCGCCCTTTGCCCTCCAAAGCCTCCGCCAACCCTTCCACTGCCTGGGCGAAGCGTAGACAACCGTACTCGTTGTAGGTGAAGAGTTCCATAAGCCGATCGGGAAAGACCAGCAAGCTACCCAGAACATAGGGCTCCTCTATGCCGCTCTCCTCCAGGGCAAGAGATGCGGTACCCGTTGTCGTCTGGGTAGTTGGGAGAGAAGGCTCGGTAGCGGCGACTGTGGCGGGCTCGGTAGCAGGGAGAGAAGGCTCGGCGACGGCAACTGTTGCCGTTACCGTCTCCCCGGGAGCGGTTGCCTCTGGGGAGGTTGCCGGTTGGCTGGGGAGGATTTCGGAAGGTTTCCCCGGCTGCTGGTTAGCTAGGGTTGGATCCGCCACCTCTACCTGGGGACTAGGTAAAACAGGAGGATAAAAGGCCAGCAACACCAAGGAAAAGAAGACCAGCAGGCCTAGGAGAAGAAGGTTTAGCTTATCGTGGAGAATGATATAACCCCCTCTGCCGTGGACACTACCCTAGGCTATTTCATGCAGTATCTGGCTTACCCGGTGGATATCCTCGGTGGAAATATCTAAATGCGTGACCATACGGACTAAAGTGGCGCTCATGGAGCCGCACTTCACCCCTTTAGCAGCTAAAGCTGCTACCCAAGCCTCGGCATCTCTGCCTGTTTTAGCGGTATCAAAGAGAACGATATTGGTAGGCACGGTGGGCGCTACCAGCTTCATCCCCGGGATAGCAGCAATGGTGTTTGCCAAATTAGAGGCATGCTGATGATCTTCCGCCAGCCTGGCAATATTGTGCTCCAGAGCGTAAAGCCCTGCGGCAGCAATAATACCTGCCTGACGCATACCGCCACCTAACATCTTACGAAATTTGCGGGCTCTAAGTATAAGCTCCTCAGAACCGACCAGGACTGAACCTACCGGAGCTCCCAACCCTTTGGAGAGGCAAAGCTGTACGGAATCTATACCTTGCACTAACTGGGCTACAGGAATTTTCAACGCCACAGCGGCATTCATCACCCTGGCTCCGTCTAAATGCACCGCTACCTTATACTTGGCGGCAACCGCCAGCATAGCTTCCACCTGCTCCCGGGAGGTAGCAGCTCCTCCTCCCAGGTTATGGGTGTTTTCTAGGCAGATTAGCCCGGTGGTAGGAAAATGAATATTATCGCCTCGCACAGCTGCTTCCAACATCTCCGGCGCCAGATATCCCTGACAGCCGGGGTAGCCAGGCACCGTGCGAGTCATGAGACCGCCGATGAAGGCTAAGCCACCTACTTCGTAAAAATAGATATGCGCCCGCTCCTCGAGAATAACCTCCTGCCCCGGTTGGGTATGGGCTAACAACGCTACTAAATTCCCCTGGGTGCCACTGGTGAGAAAAAGGCCGGCTTCGTAACCCAACAGGGCTGCCGCCTTCTCCTCCAGAGCTATAATGGTAGGGTCTTCGCCATAAACATCGTCGCCCACCACCGCGTTGGCCATGGCCTGCCGCATCCCCGGGGAAGGCTGGGTAACCGTATCGCTGCGTAAATCTATGAGCTTCTCGCCGGAGAAAGGATCAGGAACTATATTTTTCATCATAATTGTTACCTCCTGTCTCTAACGCGCAATTTCCAGAATCTTATAGCGCGCCATACCGTTAGCCAAAGGAACATCGACAATATCGTTGACTTTTTTACCTAAAAGAGCCTTTCCCAGGGGAGATTCGTTGGATATCCGCTTCTGTAGGGGGTTAGCTTCCATGGAACCCACTAAAATATATTGGAACTCCTGCTCCTTATCCAGAAGCAAGATGCGCACATGAGCACCCAAACTTACCTCCTCCAAGGATATGCTTTGGTCTTCACGAATAATCGTCGCCCGGCGTAGCATCCGCTCCAAGTCGGTAATCCGTTGTTCAATAAAAGCCTGCTCATTTTTAGCGCTATCGTATTCGGAGTTTTCACTAATATCGCCATATTCAATAGCCTGTTTGATGCGTTCGGCTATCTCGGAACGACGCACCCGCTTTAACTCGTCCAGCTCCCGCTCGTAAGTGCGTAGACCGGCTTCGGTAAGAATAATCCCGTTTTCGCTCAAAGTTCTCCCTGCTTTCATAGAGTGTTATATGGAAACAAATGCATGCAGAAGCTGCGTCATCTCTTCCTGACGTGTACAAGACATTAGTTTAGGCCTCATTTGATGAGCGCCGGGCGCCCCCTTTAGGTACCAAGCGCTATGTTTACGCATTTCGCGAACGGCAATATACTCCCCTTTATAAGCGACCAGGGCGGCAAGGTGATAGATGGCCATAGCCATTTTGCTTTCCATGGTAGGCTCAGGCAGCTCTAGACCTTCCTGCAACAAGGCAACCGTACGCTGAATTAGCCAGGGATTCCCTAAAACGCCCCGACCCAACATGACCCCATCGCACCCCGTATCCTGGAGCATACGACGAGCATCTTGCGGTTGCCAGATATCACCGTTACCGATGACCGGAATAGTCACTGCGCTTTTGACATCGCGAATGATCTTCCAGTTAGCTAAACCGCTGTAAAACTGGTCTCTGGTTCGGGCATGGACAGTAATAGCTGCCGCACCCGCTTCTTCCATCTGCTGGGCAAAAGTCACGGCATTGAGGGAGGAAGCATCCCAGCCGCTGCGTATCTTGACAGTAACTGGCACGGTTACCACCCCTCGCACCGCTTTCACGATAGCTGCCGCCCGGGGAGGATCCAGCATTAAGGCAGCTCCTGCTCCTCCGGAAACTATTTTGCGGGTGGGACACCCCATATTTATATCGATTAGATCCGGCTTAAAAGCAGCCAACCGCTGAGCTGCCTGGGCCATAGTTTCGGGTTTGGAGCCAAAAAGCTGGATCCCTGAGACCCCAGGCTCTGCCACCTCTGCCAGGGAGAGGGTGCGGCTTTGGGTATAGATTAAGCCCATATCGTTAACCATTTCGGTAATCGTGAGAGCGGCGCCCATCTCTTTCGCCAGACGCCGGTAAACCAGATCGGTGACCCCTGCCATGGGTGCCAGCACTACCTGGTTAGGAAGTTGCATGTGGGCAATTTCGATAGTACCACCATCTTTGGGATCATGGATTGACCAATACTCCCAGTCCTTTAAATTCTATAGTTCGTTATCTTTAGCTTATCTCCTTCTTATCAAACATAGCGAAAACCCCTGGCTTTCGCCAGGGGAAGTGGTGTATCTTGTGGGATAGGCTTCATAATGTTATAATACCCCACTAATAGCCCTATCCTCAGACTGTCTGCCTACGAAAGGAGAGCAAACATGAAACAAACCCTTGTTACCCTGATGGCTCTGGCGCTTTTAGCCATGAACTTGAGCTGTCTAGCGGCCATTCCTACTGCGGTAGAAAGCATCGTCAATCACATGGCGGACTTCGACCAACGGCTCTACGTCTATCGTGACTTAGCCCATGGGGTCAACCACTTTCCCCTCAGGGCATGGATCGGCTCCTCCAACTGGAACATCCCTATTATGGTAGAACACGAACCAGGCTACAGCGGTATCTCTGGGATTACCTCAGAACTCATCTTCCAACCCCAACCCTGGGGAGGTTATATGTTTTTAAACGGCTGGCTTCCGGCTGGAGCAACGGAACCGCTGGCGCATTTCGGAGAAGTAGATGCGGCGCTGGAT
>WREE01000097.1 GCA_009779515.1 Symbiobacteriaceae bacterium | reverse complement strand
GTGGGGACCCCGGGTCTAGTAAGTGTACACACATTCCAGCGGGACGATTACCATCGTCCCCTACGAAATGACCGCTGCTACATTGAAACAACCCAATCATCTTGTAACCGTGACTTATTAGTCCCTGCACCATATTGGCGATGGATTTTCGTAGGGGCAGATGGCAATCTGCCCGTTGATGTGGAGTAGAAGCCCATGAACTGCGGTTCATGGGCTTCTACTCGAAAAAGGCGGCGATACCGGCAAAGAGAGCCTCGGCGGCACGAGCGCGCCAGGCGGGATCACGGATGAGTTGCCCTTCGTAGGCATTAGATAAAAAGCCTACTTCTACCAAAGCTCCCGGCATGGTCGCTTGGTTGATAGGATAAAAAGCAGAGCGTTTAACTCCTCGGTCGATTAAACCTAACCCAGACACCAAGTTTTGCTGCAACAGTTGGGCCAAACGTAAGCGGTCAGGAGTTTGCGACCAGTAGAAGGTTTCCGCACCACTTGCTGCCTGGTTGGTCGCCGAGTTGTGATGAATAGATACTAGTATATCGGCCGAACTGGCATTGATCATGCTCACTCTATCCCTGATATCAACTGGAGCATCGGTGGAACGGGTGAGTAAAACCGTGACCCCAGCCTGCTCCAATAAACTCTTTAAGCGAAGAGCAATATCCAAAGTACCCGTAGCTTCATGGAAATAAGGGTGAAGGTAAGAGATGGCTCCCGGATCGCCGCCATTTACTAATAAGCTCCCTCCATGTCCGGGATCTAGGTAGACGGTCTTGCCAGCTAACCCTCGGGTGAAGAGCTTGATTTCTATAAGATCACTGCGTCGAGCTGACATGACCCGGTAGCCAATGAGGTAATCTAGCTCGATGGTCACTTTAGCGCTCTCCAGGGAAGTGCTGGTGAGTATCTGGGTAATTAAACCGTCTTGCACCAGCTGTTGAGCTGGGATATTTAACACAGCAGCACCAGTGATGGTAATCTCCACTCGGCTGGGGTTAGCCATAAAGTTGACTTCATAACCTACGGAGCGGCTTAAGTTGATACTGACCGTACTCCCGGAAGCATCTCTGGTGAAAGAGAGACGGCTGAGGCGTGTTTCTAAGTTGAGAGCAATCTCCAGTTGATTATCCAGCACACTAACCTGGTACGTCATTTCCCGCACTAAACCGATATTTAACCAGGAGCCCTCCTCCCCAGGCAGGAGGCTTATATGGGTGATTAAGGAATCGAAAGCTCGGACAAAATTGGCAGGTAACTGGGGGAATACACCGGGCAAAAAGATGGCAAAATAGCTTCCGTGCCCAAACTCTCCGGAGACCTCGTACAGGGTGTTGGGGTCTTTTAGGGTGGTGGAAGGTGCGATGGTAGGAGGTAACGTGGGTGGCGGCAAGGTAGGTGAGGTAGGTGCAGGATTACTTGGTGGAGTTGCTCCCGGGGAGTATATAGGAACATCCCGTTGTCCCATTTCGAGAAATTCAATATGGCACCAACCTTCACTACCATCAGTTAAGCGTAGTAAAGCCCACTCTCCCCGACGCTGTAAGATAATAGCTACTGTTCCTTCCGGTAAGACATTTAGCACATCATAATCAAAACCGGGACCACTACGAAAATTTAAATAATCCAGGGTAGTCGCCGTATACTCCCGGATGGTGGTTAGCACTTCGGGTGGAGCAGTTGAGGGAGTGGTGGCAGGAGTAGTAAGGTGTGGTGAAGCGGGGTCGATGGTTTGAATCTCCTGGGGAGGAGCTTCAGGGAACGTAAGCGAGGTCGAAGGAGGAGTTGGGGGAAGCGCTGCTTCTTCCTGAGGAGCACGATCTCCTGCTACTGTAGTCAAATAATCGGTAGAAGGGCCATTTAAGTAACGCCCCTCCATTTGTGCCGCTATACGTCCGTCCATAGTTAAGGTAAGTTCCTCACCGCTGCCCAATCGCTGATTGCGCACTGTATTAATATAATAAAAACGTGACTGGATAGTTAGCAGTTTGCCGTCGGAGCTTTGCATAATATTGAGCCCCTGGGTCGAACCTTCCAGATCCAAGACCACACGAGTATAGGGGGTCGCTGTTTCATGGTAATGGTAGCGTATAGTAGAAATGCCAGCGATGTTGACCGACAGAGTGCCGTCGGTTTGTTCCGGCACGGTATTTTGCAAGTCTAAAACATAGCGGTCAGGGTTAGTTAAAATCATGGTGGTATAGGTAAACCTACCGCTGGCCGTTATCTTAAGCTCCACACCTGAAGTTAGACGCTGCACAGAGCCGATAGAGATAGGCACCGTGTAGCTGGCGGTGACCAGATTTTCCTGTTGGTAATAGTCGACACGCACTCCCAGAGCTTCTCCTAGAAAGCGCAAAGGAACATAGGTAACTTCATTATCAAGGCGAGCAGGCACATCCATATAGCTTATCTGGTCGCCAACTTGCACCCAGCTTTCCCCAATGATCAGCCGTATGACCTGGTAGTTGGCAGAAATAGTCACCGATTGCTCCAGCGGTTCCCAGTGGACAATGGCACCAAATGCTTCGGCAAAAAGACGAACAGGGATGAGCAACCTGCCTCCCTCCAGTAAGGGAGCGCGCCCTAACTCTACCGGTTCACCGTTCACCTGTAAACGTATAGCTTCAGCTCCCCAAACCTTAGAGGAGGAGTTTAGGGACAAAACGACCAACAGAAGCAGTAAGCACAATAAATACTGACGAAACCTCATTATTTTCCTCCTGCAAGTAATAGCAACGCCCACAGTCTACCATAAAAGGAAGTCTCTGTCACATGAAATATTTAAGTAGCTTGGATTCATTATCGGTAAATGGCTTCGTAAACTTATGCTTCAATCATCTTATAGTAACTCTTTAAAAAAGAGCGGCGGTGGATAGGTGATGGACCAAATTGTAACAATAGCTGGTAATGTAACGGGGTGGGGTACCCTTTATGTTGGGCAAAAAGATACTCTGGATAAGTGTTAGCTATTTCGACCATATACCTGTCTCGGGTAACCTTTGCCACCACCGAGGCAGCGGCGATGGAGGCGATTAGGCTGTCTCCCCGAATAAAGCTCTCTTGCTTTCCTTGCCAAAAGGGTAAGGATATACCATCTATGAGCAGATACTCCGGGGGATAAGGCAGGTTACCCAAAGCTCGTTCCATCGCCAACCTGCTAGCTTGGCGAATATTCAGAGCATCAATCTCCACATGACTAGCAAAACCTACTCCATAATCACACTGGTTGATAATTTGTTCATAAACAGCTTCACGAGACTTAGCTGTCAGTTTTTTCGAATCATCCAGTTTAGGGGGGAGCTTCGCCTCTTTCAGCACTACTGCTGCTGCCACTACTGGACCGGCTAAAGGACCACAACCGGCTTCATCCAACCCAGCAAGGACGGTATACCCTCTAGCTAACAGTTCCTCTTCCCGGGGCAACCACTCTTTGATCTTGTGCTTCATAGTTATCGTTTCCTTTATCTATTATAGAAATATACCCGCTTGAAGTTCAAGACGCGCCAGATTTTGGCGCGTCTTGTGAGGGTGAAGACAAAGTCTTCACCCTCTCGCCTTCAGAGTGCGCTCTTCGGCGAATTAAGTTATGTTCTTGCCATTAAGTTTGCTTTTTGACGCGCAGGTCGCCAAAAAGCGGTTACTCTTATCCCTTTAAGATAAGATAGGTGGGAAACAAAGAACCCGAAACTGGTTTTTCTTCAGTTTGTCAAGACGCGCCAGATTCTGGCGCGTCTTCTGTATATTATGAATAAAAGCTAGTAGAGAAAGCTAAACAAGATGTTAGTAGGGAAAGACAAACAACTTTTCTTGTTCATCCCAATAACCGTTTAACTTGTTTCCTTCCATGTTGTACTTGGTCACCCAACCCCACATACCAGATACATGCAACATAGGGCTATTGGCTTTACCACAAACCATAAAACTACCGTTGACATCATCGCTAGGTTGAAGAAAGAGTTTACGACCTTCTTCATCTACTCCCAAACGTACCCGAGAGATACCATTGGTTTTTAATTTACGTCCCATGACAGCATTGAAGCGGATACCCTTGGGTCTGGCGACAATAGTGATCCGCAGTTGATCTTCAGGTAACAAACCTGTGGTACGCTGCGGTGCTAGCCACGTAATTGACATACTAAGGAAACCTCCTACTTATTATTTAACAACCAGGTGCGACTATAAACCCCTGACGTTACCTTTATATTCGCGCTAAATTCTTTATTTCCTCCAAGTATTGACAATTTATATTAAAAAGCTTCGACAAAATGCTTTACTTGGGTCACTTTACCTTGTTCACTAACCTGCAGGGAGATAACATCGAAGCGTACTGAACTATGGTGATGGTTATGTCTCTGGAGATAGAGAGACGCTAATAGACGCATACGTTGTTGCTTAGCGGTATTAACTGCTTCAAAACCTTCACCAAAATGCAGAGATGAACGTGTTTTGACTTCGATAAAAACTAAAGTTTTTTCTTTGAGGGCGATCAGATCAATTTCTCCCTGAGGGGTACGATAGTTGCGTTGTAATATAACATACCCTTTTCGGGTGAGAAAGCCGACCGCATACTCCTCTCCTAACCGTCCTACTGTTATCCGTTCTCCTGGCACTGGCTACACCCGCTTTACCCGACGACATTTGTCGAGGTGGGGTATTCCAAGCTGATGCGTCCAATACGCCCACCTCGAAACTCATCTAGCAGGTGCTCGGCTGTACGCAACAAATCTACCTCTCCTCCGGTTCGTAAAGCACCTCGCTTGATGCCAATACTATGAAGACAGGAGAGGGGGTCCCCCAGATCAGTAAGACCATAGCGCTGCCGTATGAGATCGGGATAAGGTTCCAGCAGCCAGGAGAGTAGAGCATAGGCTACTTCCTGGAGATCAAAAACAGCATCGGATATAGCTCCAGTTGCGGCAAGCTTCATACCCACCTGAGTATCGCCGATACGAGGCATCAGTATACCCGGCATATCTAAGAGATCTAAATCACCTCGAATTTTAACCCACTGCTGGATACGGGTCACGCCTGGGCGATCGGCTACCGTGAGACGACCTGTTCCCGCTAAGCGGTTAATTAAGGTGGATTTACCCACATTAGGAATTCCTACCATCATCACCCGAGGTGCTCGTGGTAAACGCCCTTTACGGCGCCAACGTTCCAAAGCAGGTTTAGCTAAAGCAGCTGCTCGTAGGGGTAACTCTGCTAAACCTTCTTTACCGGTAGCCACCACGGCTAAAGCGGAAGATCCCTCTTCCTGCAGCTGTTGTTGCCAGGCTCGGGTTACCCTGGGATCGGCTAAATCAGCCTTGTTCAGCACCACCAAGCGGGGTTTGCTGCCTAATGAAGCAGCAATATCCGGGTTACGGCTGGCTGCAGGTATACGAGCATCTAAAAGCTCCACCACCACATCGACCATGGGAAGATGCTGGGTGACCATCTGCTTAGCTTTGACCATATGACCCGGATACCACTGGATGGTATTGTTACCCTTACTCACAACTTCCTTACCGTCTACCGGCTTCACGAACCCGGGTGGCTGCTCTACCGATTTTATCCCGCAAGTAGTAGAGCCTAGCGCGGCGTACATAACCCCGGCGGGTGATATCGATTTTATCGATACGTGGAGAATGCACCAGGAAGGTGCGTTCTACCCCAACGCCGTTGGAAATTTTACGGACTGTAAAGGTTTCCCGGGTAGAGCCGCCGGATCGGCGGATGACTAGCCCTTCGTAAACCTGAACTCTCTCCTTACCACCTTCCACAACCTTAACATGAACACGCACTGTGTCACCGGGTTTGAAAACTGGTAAATCCTTTTTCAGCATTTCCTTTTCCAGGAGTTGGATCATGGGATGCATGGTTATTTCCCTCCTCTCGTAGTAGCTGTAATAGTATTTTACGGTCTTCTTTGTTTAAAGACGATGTTAGTAATAAATCTGGGCGACGCTGTAAGGTGCGACGTATACTCTCTTTCCTTTGCCACCGAGCAATAGCTCCGTGGTCTCCCTGGCGCAGTAGCTCGGGAACGCGGTCACCTCGCAAATCGGTAGGTCGAGTATATTGGGGGTATTCTAAAAGACCGGTAGTAAAACTCTCTTGCTGTAGAGAGAGAGATGACCCCAAGACTCCGGGGATAAGGCGCACCACGGCATCGGCAAGCACCATAGCTGGTAGTTCACCCCCGGAAAGAATATAATCGCCAATAGACACTTCCTGGTGGACAAAACGTGCCACCACCCGTTGGTCGATCCCTTCGTAGTGTCCGCAAAGCAACACCAGCCTCTCTGCGGTAGCCAGGCGGGTAACCAGCTTCTGCTTCAGCGGCTCCCCTGCCGGGGTAAGATGCACCACATGAGCATTATCAGGAAACTGCTCCAGGAGACGGTAGAGAGGTTCGGGTTTCAACAGCATTCCGGCTCCACCCCCAAAGGGGTAGTCGTCGGCACTGTGGTGTTTGTCCAGACAATAGTCACGTATATCCCAGAGCTCAATCTCCACTAAAGCTGCTTCCAGAGCTCGCTTAATAATACTTTGACCAGTTAGCCCGACAAACATACCCGGAAAAAGGGTGAGTATATCGATTCGCATTACAATAGCCCGGGTATGAGGCGAACGGTTAGACGACCGGAAGCCAAATCGGTGGTAAGTATGACCTCATCAATAACCGGAAGAAGCAGCTCTTTGCCATCGCTCTCCTGAGCCATAGCTGACGCTTCCGGGGTGAGTTGCACTACATAAACATCATTAGCCCCTGGGGTCAAGACATCGACCAACTCTCCTAAGTGTAGCCCCTCTTCGGTGTATACCTGTAATCCCAGAACCTGAAAAATATAGTATCTCCCGGGGGGAAGCTCCTGTAGTTGATCTGGAGATATGGTGAGTTCCGCCTGAATCCAAGGTTGGAGCTGGGCGATATTCTCTATCTCCTGGCATTTGAGTATAATAACTCCTTTGTGTTCTCGAGCGTGTTGAGGGTGTAGGGTGAGCATTTTACCGTTGGGATGGTAAGCTACCAACTCTCGGGTTGTGGCAAAGCGTTCAGGAAAGTCGGTAAGAGGTAAAACCCGCATTTCACCCTTTAACCCTTGGGCAGCCACAATTTTTCCCACTACCACCCTTGTCGGTGCTCGGAGCAAGCTACTGCACTCCCTCTTGTTCACTGGTGACCGGGTCGACAATTTCTAAGGTTACAAACTGTTTTTGCTTGGTAGCTGCAGCTTTGAGAACAGTGCGCATAGCTTTGGCTATCCGCCCATGTTTCCCGATGATGCGTCCCATATCTTCCTGGGCGACGGAAAGCTCATAAACGACTTCACTGCCGGTGACATACTCTTTAAGAGTAATTTGGTCAGGGTTTGCCACCAGGTATTTGGCCATAATTTCCACAACATCCCGCATGGTTTACTCCCCTCCAACCCTTTGCAACAGAGCCTTAACCCTGTCTGACGGTAAAGCTCCTTTGGCAATCCACTCTTTGGCTTTAACAGTATCGATTTT
>WREE01000096.1 GCA_009779515.1 Symbiobacteriaceae bacterium | reverse complement strand
TCACTGTGATTGCGTAAGCGGGAAATAGCTACATAGACATTTCCCAGGCAACGATTGATAAAAAGGCGAGTCTCCCGATCTTTGATGAGATGGTAATTGCTGCGGTAACTTGCTCCTTCCTGCAATAGGGAGATGGCTTCGGCATTGAGCAGGGTGTTATGAAACATCATACTGATCATTCCGGCCCAGTAAAGATGGCGGACAGTGCGAGAGACATCCCCCCTGGTTCTGGCGCGCTGCAGCAAGTAGGTATGAATCGTTAGAGCCAGCCCCATATCCAGGCTATGGGAGAGGCTATAAAGGTCTTGGCTAAGTTTGTATAAAGCATCGGCAACTTCATCGGATATGTCCTGACCAGATGCCAGCAAAGGAAGCAACTGCTCGTTAATCAGAGCGTTGGTTTCCTTCATGATACCGGCGTTTACCGCTCCTTTGTGGCGCAGGTAGCTCTCTACTTCGGCCACGCTCAGACCAGGGGGTAAACTCTCACTCTCCAGTCTGCGAAACTCGGCGATGCTAGAAAGAAGCTGCTGTTCAAATCCGAGCAAACTGGTGCCTCCCCTTAGAAAACATATCGATCTCCCATAATATACCATAAGTTTGGCTGGTGTGGCAACAGCGATAAGGGATTTCTTTACGCAAATAGGCTAGACAAGAACCAGCAAAACTGTTATAATTCTAATAGAATCTTTGAGATTCGTTTTGCCATAGAAAGTCACGTTGCACGGTAATGAAATAAGATATAGGAAAGAGGGTATCTATGTCGAGGTTAAGCTTTCAATGGCGCACGGTTTTACTCACCCTGCTGATTCTTCTAGTAGGGTTCGCAGTCATGATTGTTTTTGTGGGAGTTACATCGTACAGTACCTTGGCAAAGACTTCTGAGGCAAGGCTGCAGGCCATTACCTATCAGCTGGCTAATACCTGCGATGCTGCCATCACCGAAGCACTGGCGTCCATAATTACGGCTACCCCCAACCTGGAGTATGAAATCGCTGCTAACTCGGCTACTCGGGAGGGATGGACAGATGCCTTAATCCGGCAAATGGAGCACGCGACTAGTCTGGATGCTCTTTATCTCTACTTCGAAGCCAACGCTTTCGATGGCCTGGACGCTAGGTATCGGAATGTCGATTACCACGACGCCAGCGGTATTTACGCTCCTCTGGTGCGGATAAAAAATGGCATAGCGGTTGTCACTACCTCCAACACCGATAAACACCGGATGTACCCTTACTTCAACAAGGTGTACAGTGCCACCAGCGAAATTATCACCCAACCTTATATCGATACTGATACTCGGGAATGGGTTATCACCGGGGCTGTGCAGATTTGGAGTCCCACAAGACAAATGATTGGTTTTATGGCAGCTGACTATCGGCTGCAAGCTCTCAATACCTATCTGGCAGATTTTCATATTTTTGATTCTAACGAAGGTATCATCCTTTTATGTGCTGCTGATGGCACGGTTGCCGCTTCCAGCAGAGACGACTATCTGGGAAAAAACTTCTTTACTTCCTTAGCCACCAACGAGCTGACGACAGACATTAAAAGCAGCTTGACTTCGAGTACACCGGTTTTTGGAGAAGGGTATGTTGCCAGTCTTCACGGCAATGCCATGTTCTCGGCGGTTCCCTTCTACATTGGGCGCACCGGGGAAGTTCTCTTTGCGGTGAGTATTATTCCCACGGCTATTGCTAACGTCGAAGATAACATCATTTTGCGCATACTAATTACCCTGGGTGTTATTACCCTGTTGGTTGCTGTGGCAGTCCTGTTCTTTTCCGTGCGCTCGGCTACCCGTACTATCACCGCATCCAAAGAAAATCTCCTGGAAGCTGCCACCGCTGTTTTGTCCTCCTCGACGCAAATCTCCGGTTCCAGCGAATTTTTAGCTAACGGTGGGGTTCAGCAGGCTGCCAGTATTGAGGAAACTTCAGCCACCATGAGCCAGGCTTCAGTCAGCATTCAAGCCAACGCCAGCAACACCAGGCAGGCTCTCCGCCTGTCGGAAGACGCCTCTCGCGCAGCGGAGAAAGGGTATACCCGCGTCAGTGAGCTCATCACCTCTATGGAAGAGCTCTCCAGCTCCAGTGACGAAATCGGCAGAATTATTAAAATTATTGACGATATTGCCTTCCAAACCAATATCTTAGCTTTGAACGCCGCGGTGGAGGCAGCTCGCGCCGGGGATGACGGTCTTGGTTTTGCAGTGGTTGCTGCCGAAGTAGGTAGCCTGGCTAACAAGAGTGCTGACGCTGCCAAAGAGACAGCATCGATCATTGAGCATAACTTGGACCTCTCCCGGCGAGGGGTAGATTCATCCATCGAAGTGGGAGCAGCTTTAAGCAACATCAGCACGAAGAATAGCGAAGTCTTTGCTTTGATGCAGCAAATTGGTACTTCCAGCGAGGAGCAAGCCAGAGCTGCAGCACAAATCAATATCGCTCTCTCCCAAATGGAGGATGTTACCCAGAGTAACGCCGCGGTAGCCGAAGAAAGCTCGGCTGCTGCCAATGAGCTGATGCGCCAAGCCAAAGTCCTAGAAGAACTCACCAGGGAACTCGACCAGTTAGTATCCGGCGGAAGCGGCAATGTCAATCTGACGACAGCTACCGACAACCAGCGAGACCTTCCAACAACTACCGGCACCCGGCGGGATCTTCCCGCGGCTCCCAGCACCCGGCGGAACCTTCCTACTGCTCCTCCCAGGAACTTACCGGCACCTCGCACCCCTCCTTCCGCCACCTCAGGCAGACCAGCCACGCCTTTACCTCAGAGGCAGCCACATATTGTCTCCCCGAACGATGTTATCCCTCTGGAAAAAAACAATCCGTTTTAGTCATGTTTATCATTTAGGAGGGTAAATAGATGTCGAGAATGCAGTTCAAATGGAGGATAATCATACCTGTTGCCACTGCCCTTCTATTGGGAATCGTGGTCTTTATGTCCATCGTTTCCGTGATCTTTTATAACGCCGTTTATGAAGCTTCCCGTGATGAGGCTTTGCAGCTGGCAAAGCGTTATGCCACCGCCAGCAACACCATTGCCACTTCCTCTGTGGCTACGGCGCACTCCGTGGCGACTTTACTGGAAACAGAGGTAGTCCAAAAATACACCGATCGCGATATCTGGCTGACAGCTATGAACGGTGTCGTCAAAGACAACCCCAGTACGGTAGGGTTGGCGATTCATTTTCAACCCAATGCTTACGACGGTTTAGACGAAGAGTTCCGGGGAACGGCTAGTCACGACAACACCGGGGTCTTTTCCCCTTATCTTCGGTCTACTAACACCGGGAGTACGTTAACAGCTGTCTCCGCTGCGGAGTATCAGCAAAAGGGTTGGTATACCGTCATGCAGGGGAGTACTGCCCGGGTGGCAGACCCTGTACTCGTCGGCAGAGCGGTTTCCACCATGATTATGGTCCCGATACGCCCGTATACTACCACCATCGGTTTTGTGGCTGCCGAGACTACCTTTGAGGGCATGCAAGCCAAGATTGCTCATGGGACTATTGGGCATTATCCCGATGCTTTTGCCCTTTTGCTCTCCAGCAACGGTTTCATCGTTAACCATACCAGCTCCGATTATATTGGGCGCAACCTGGTAGATTTAGGGCTCCCGGTTTTGGAAACCGCAGTGCAACAGGTTATCAGGACAGGGCGACCTATGATTGCCGAAGCTTACTCTGCCTCAGCAGGGGAGATATGCTACTTTGCTTTAACCCCGGTGGAGATAGTTCCCGGTACCGCCCCCTGGGTTATGTCCGTGGGAATTCCCCGAAGTAACATTATGGCGCCAATTTATACTTCCATCTTAAGCAGCGTGGCGATTGTGGCAGTGGTGGTTATTGTCACCATGGGATTGCTTTATACGCTGGTTAGCAGATCCGGTAACACTCTCTCCCACATGAACGATCGGCTCAATACCACCATCCAGTCGATAAGCTCTGCAGCATCAGAAATATCCGGTTCAGCCGATGTCCTAGCCCAAGGTTCGGTAGAACAGGCCGCCAGTATTGAAGAGAGCTCGGCAACTTCGATCCAGGCTGCCGCTTTAGTGCAAGATACCACGGATAGTACCAAGACTATAGCCGGTCTCTCGGCGGATGCTTTAGAAGCCGCTCAGGAGGGTTTGGCTCGCGTAGAGGATTTAACCACTTCTATGCAGGAGCTGGCTACCTCCAGCGCCGAAATTGCGAAAATTATCAGCATCATCGAAAATATTGCCTTCCAGACCAATATTTTAGCCCTTAACGCCTCGGTGGAGGCAGCCCGCGTAGGGGATGCGGGGAGAGGATTCAATGTCGTAGCCGAAGAGGTGCGGAACTTAGCCAGCCGCAGCACGGAAGCAGCTGCCAATACTACCGCTATAGTGGAACACAAATTGCAACTCTCTCGCCAAGGGGTAACAGGCGCCAGTGAAGTGAAAGCCGCTCTGGGTGAAATTGTGGCTACGAACACCAAGGTGAACAATCTGGTCATGCTAGTGGATGCTGCAGGGCAGGAACAGCTGGTGGGCATCAATCAGATCAATATTGCTCTTGCCCAGATGGAGGATGTAACTCAAAGTAACGCTGCTGTTGCTGAGGAGAACGCTGCTTCCGCTGCGGTGCTGGAAACCCAGTCTAAAGAGCTGGCAAGTATCCAAAGCAGGTTGAATGCCTTAATTAAAGGTTCCGGTGCTACCCAGCAGCATGATGACTTCGACCGCAGCAGACCGACTTACCCTAACCGCAACACTACCCGCTCCAGTCAGAGTAGACAGCGGTCTCCAGTAGCACCCCCACCTCCCCGAAATCTCTCAACCAACTCCCGCACCCACTTAATTACCCCTAACGATAGGTTGGAGTAAAGTAGGAAACAAAGAGCATGAAACCGGTTTTTCTGCAGTCTGAGGCAGCTTCACAGATGGTGAAGCTGCCTATTTTTCGTGGTCAGGCTTCAGGGGTGTCTGACATTTTTTTGCTACAAAGGATACTATACTTGCATGGCGAATTTAGTTAGTATAGATTGTTATTTGTAAGGAGGTACTAGCCATGTTTTTCAATCCATCCTTGTATCGCTACCCTTCGCGGCGTATGGTGGTTTTTGCCCAAAATGGTATGGTAGCAGCGTCCACCCCCCAGGCTGCTCAGGCAGGGTTGGAGATTCTCATGAAGGGCGGTAATGCCATTGATGCGGCTATTGCTGCTGCCGTAACCGAAACAGTGTGTGAGCCTTGTTCTAACGGCATTGGCTCAGACACCTTTATGATCGCTTGGAGCCAGGGTAAGCTGCATGGCCTTAATGCCAGCGGTCCTTCGCCTCAGAAACAGACTCTGCAGTCAATTAAGGAAAAGCATACCGATATGCCCCGAGCCGGTTGGGTTCCGGCTAATGTACCTGGCGCTCCTGCCGCTTGGGTAACCTTGAACGAGCGTTTAGGGCGCCTTCCTTTTGCCGAAGTGCTAAAGCCGGCCATCCGTTATGCTGAACATGGCTTTGCTGTCGCTCCCATGGTAGGCTCTTCCTGTGTTTCGGCTTATCATTCTTATAAAACACGTAACACCGGTCCTGAGTTTCGTGGCTGGTTTGAGGCCTTTGCTCCCGGGGGTAAACCGATGGCTATTGGCGATCTGGTGCAGCTTCCTGACCATGCTCGCACCCTGCAGCTCATTGCCGATACCAAAGGAGAGGCTTTTTATCGTGGCGAAATTGCCGAAAAGATCGTCGCTTTTGCCCAGGAGACCGGAGGGAGCTACTGTCTGGAAGATTTTGGCGATTACCAACCAGAATGGGTCGAGCCGGTATCGATAAACTACCGTGGCTACGATGTCTACGAAATTCCCCCCAACGGGCAGGGGATTGTGGCTCTCATGGCCCTTAATATTCTCAAAGGTTTCGAGCTGCAAGAGCGCGAAAATGCCGATACTTATCATCTGATGATTGAAGCCATTAAGCTGGCATTTGCCGATGGCCGCAAGTATATAACCGATTCCCGCTTTATGCGGATGCCGGTAGAAGCTCTTCTCAGCGAAGAGTATGCTGCCAAGCGGCGGGCTCTCATTGGGCAACAGGCACGTCCGCCGGAGCCTGGAGACCCTTACAGTGGCGGCACTATTTATCTTTGTGCTGCCGACAACGAAGGAAATATGATTTCGCTCATTCAATCCAACTATGGCGGTTTTGGTTCGGGTATTGTGGTACCTGGCACAGGGGTTGCCTTAAATAATCGGGGCAACAACTTCACCTTGGATGAGGAACATGCCAATGTTTACGCTCCAGGTAAGCGCCCCTACAACACCATTATCCCCGGTTTCCTCATGAAAGATGGCGCACCTTTAGGTCCCTTCGGGGTGATGGGAGGCTTTATGCAGCCTCAAGGGCATTTGCAGATGGTGGTCAACACCGTGGATTACCAGATGAACCCCCAAGAGTCTCTGGATGCACCACGCTTCCAGTGGACTTCAGGACAAAGTGTCGATATTGAGCAGAGTGCTCCCCTGCATGTGCAGCAACTGTTGGCTCGTCGGGGACATAATCTGACGCCCCGGGTGGCTTCGGGTGGCTTTGGTCGGGGACAAATTATTTGGCTTATGCCCAACGGCGCTTTAGCAGGAGGGACGGAGCCTCGCACCGATGGCACCATCATGGGCTGGTAGCTACCAGCTATCCATATACAAGTAGGAGGTCTCTGCTATGCTTAAACTCATTAAGAATGTCCATATTTTTGCTCCTAAAGATTTAGGAGTGCAGGATCTACTTCTCGCTGCCGGCTCAGTTATTCATGTAGCGCCTAACATTCCTGAGCCTAACGGTGTCGGTGAAGTGGAAGTTATCCAGGGTGGAGGGAAACGCCTGGTTCCCGGCTTTATCGATATGCATATACATATGCTGGGAGGCGGTGGCGAAGGAGGACCAGCCACCCGTACCCCGGAAATTACCCTTTCGCAAATTTCCCGCTACGGGGTCACTACTGCCGTAGGGGTGCTGGGTACCGACGGCACCACCCGGAGTATGCCTTCCCTGGTGGCCAAAGCTAAAGCTCTGGAGCTGGAAGGGCTGACTACTTTTGTCTACACCGGCTCCTACGAAGTTCCCACCCCTACCATAACTGGTTCAGTCAGAGACGACGTTATCCTCATCGAAAAGGTCATTGGTGTCGGCGAGGTAGCCATTTCTGACCATCGCTCGGCCTACCCCACCGTAGACGAACTAGGGCGTTTAGCTATGGAAGCTCGAGTTGGTGGACTGATCGGCGGTAAGCCTGGTTTGTTCCATCTTCACGTGGGAGGAGGCAAGTCCGGTTTGCTCCCTCTCTTTGAAATTTTGGACAAAGGCGATTTACCACCACAAAATGTGCTGCCTACCCATTGCGGCCGTTCCGGGGCTTTGTTGGATCAGGCGGCCAACCTAGCCAAGATGGGTGGCAATGTGGATGTCACTGCTGGGCGACGGGTGACCGACCATCTGAAGCACCTTCTGGAAGCGGGGGCGCCTTTAGAGCAGCTGACCGTTTCTTCCGACGGCAATGGCTCCCTACCTCGCTTCGATGCTAACCGTAACTTTATAGGGCTGGGAGTAGGTTCCGTAGCTACGGTACTT
>WREE01000095.1 GCA_009779515.1 Symbiobacteriaceae bacterium | reverse complement strand
GGAGCTGGCAGCCGGATCTTACTACTTTGTTAAAGATGGCGTAGTTATGCAGTTTGAAGTCGCCACAGGTGGTTGGTATAACCTGGATGGTGCTACGGCAACTACCGTGGAAGCCTATAACAGCTATATTGAGAGTTTGGCGATAGCCGATGACGGTATCGAGCTTACTGCTGGCACTCACTATTTTGCCAAGGATGGTAAGGTCTTTGTATTTACGGTAAATAGTGATGGCTGGTATGATTTAGACGGTGCCACTCCCACCGATGCTGCCGCTTATCAGGCCTACTTGGAAGGTTTACGGGCAGAAGCTGCAGATGCTATCGAGTTAGAAGCAGGAACCTACTATTACTGGGTAGGGGAAGAGATGATTTCCTTCACCGTTGATACCGACGGATGGTATCGAGTGCCTGCCGGTGCCATTGCCCTATCTCCTGAGGAACTGTCCCATGTGGTGGAAGTAGAGGGAACGGTGAAGTTCTATCTGGACGAAGAAGGTAAGGTTATCAAACTGACCACCGGGTCTTACTACCTAGAAGGCATGACGGTTTATGACAGTGTAGCAGTTCTTGCCAACCTTGGAGATTTCTATGCTATTGATGGGGTGTTGTACCCCATTACGGCAGAGGAACTAGCTGATGGTATTCCGGCGCATGCAACGGTTGTGTCCCAGCATGATGTCATTATCGGTAACGGTAACCCGCAATACTATTCTCTCGATGGTAAGATGATCTGGTGTGTGGTGGAAGAAGGCGCTACCTACATTCTCCCTGCAGGCGCCATAAAGCTAGAAAATAACATTCATACCGCAGAAGCAGAGGTAGTTTACTATACGGTTCCTGGTGATCCTGCGGTCTACTCGATGCATCTTGGTATTGGCGATACCTTCTTCTTACCGGATGACGCGTCGCTGGTTGATGTAGAAAATGACCCCAGGGTTATTAAGAACTCCCAAGGTGGCACCTCGGTAGTTGGCGACTTCTATTATCAGATGGAAGATGGTAAATGGTATCACATACGCATTGTTGATGTCAACGCGGTCAATATGTTGCCGGAAGGCGCTGTTACTAACAGTCTGACCACCACCAAACCGCCGGTAACCAACATTACCTCGATCGGTCACCGGTCAGCCGGTACAGGAACTCCCGTTCCCAATGCCAATGCCTCCTTTACCAAAACCAGTCCTGATGGTTTGGTTACGACTAACAAAGGTTCAGTTTGGACTAATGAAGAGTCCTCTAACCAAAATAAATTACCCACCAATAGTCAGGTGTATCTCTATATGGATACCCAAGGTCGTGTGGTGGCGTTGTCGACAACCAACCCACCTGCCGGTACGACCCTTATCGGAAGCTACTTCAATGACAAGAAAAATGATATGGCAACTATAACCCTGTATGATGATTACAGCTTAACCTTGAGATGGCAGTCCGGTTCTACCGGCAAAGATTATGTTCTCGGTGACTTAAATGGCGCTGGCACCTATAAATTAGGCTCGGTGGTAGATACCTGGCTGGGTAATGCGATTGTCCTTCCTGAAGGGCAAGTGGTAGACCCCAAGCGCATTGAGCAAGATATAGTTGAAGTAACAGGTTTACTGGGTGACACCGACAAGCTGACGGCAGAGTTCGCAACTCTAGGTGAATATGAGCTGACCACTAACGATGGTAGCCTTGGCGGTTATACCTTGGGCAGCAACCCCGGTGACTTGCTCAGCTATCTGCTGACTACTAACCCAGATATACTAGAAGACTATACCTTAGGTGACAATCTCGGTGGTTTGTTAGCCTATATACTCACCAGCAATCCCGATGCTTTGGAGGGTTACTCTCTGGGGAGCAACCCCGGCGACTTGCTACACTACCTGCTCACCACCAACCCGGATGCTCTGGAAGGTTACACCCTGGGGAGCAACCCTGGTGACTTGTTACATTACCTGCTCACCACCAACCCGGATGCTTTGGCGGGCATGACTTTAAGTAGCAACCCTGGAGAATTAGTAGCTTATATTTTAGCCAACAATCCGGATCTGCTTAACAGCTATAACCTGGAGGACAACCCTGGCTCCCTGCTGGATTATATCCTAGCTACCAACCCTGATGTTCTGGAAGGTTACGATTATAACCAGCATCAAAACCCCGGTGGGTTAACCCCTTATCAGATGGCGCAAATTTTCGGCCGCCTGTCTCCGGAGCAACTGGACGCTATCCGCGCCGCTCTTGATAGCTACACCCTGGAAGAAATTACCGATATCCTCTCCCAGTTCGACGTCAAAGATATCGAAGATATTCTTAACACTTACTCCTTACAAGATATCAGCGATATTCTGGAAATGTTCACCTTGGAAGAGATCCGAGAAATTTTGAACAGCTACACCTTAAGAGATATTATGGCCCTCTTACCTGGTTATAATCTAACTGACAACATGGGCGGTCTTACGGGCTACCAGCTCCGGGAATTTATCGAAAATCTGGATGAGTACCAGCTTAAAGAGTTCCTGGGTAATCTCCAAAACTACACCTACTATCCGGTTACCGATGTCAACCCCCGTCCCCCCACTCCCTTCGAGCCATCCGGACCCAGTGAGAGAGGCGACGACATAGTCATTCCTCCCCCTGCTACACCTCGAGGCGCTATCGAAGTCGATACTCCTGAGCCGGTAGTGGAGCGTGATCTGGAAGATACACCGGATCTGCTGGAACTCCCTGACCCGGAAATACCTCTAGTACCCTTTGTCTATGTGGAAACCCCGGAAGAAGAAACTCCTGACATTCCTGTAGAGGATGAGCTGGTGGAAATCCCCGACAATCCTGTTCCTCTCTCTTCCATGCCGTACACCGGTGTGCGGAATATGAATTCCTTCTGGTTACTCACTCTAAGTGCGGCTTTAGCCGGTTCGGTGCTTTCTATCTTCGGTATCCGCAAGGAGAAGAAAGAAGAAGAAGCTTAGAGAGGTTTTTATCCATCACAGATAAACCTATCAACCAACTGTCTGGTCAGACAGGAGTAGAAGCTCTTAAGTAATTTCCAGGCTCCGTTCCTTCTTTGGGAAGGCGACGGAGCCTTTTTCTGTACTGTCAGCAGGAAAAACCCCATTTTCCGTGGAAAAGCAGGTAAAAGCCGAGCTGCGTTCACACCGATCTTCAAGTAAAAACTCAATATGGAATAGTCAAAGGAGGTTCCCCCATGTCCAGTATTGCTTTTAGCTGTGCCCAGTGTCAAACCAGGAGTTGCTCCAACCCCAATCGCAACTATCCGGAAGGATGTATGTCTGCCAAGGCCGAAGAAAATGGCTTGCTGGCTAAGTCGTTGGCAGAGTTCCACAACAAAGAGGAGATTATGGCCATCTCTCGCGCCGCTGCCGCTGTGGAAGCGGAGTACTACTGCCTGGCACCCCGAGCCGAGGAGATCATCCACTTCTCCCGTAAAATGAGCTATACCAAAATCGGTATTGCCAACTGTGTAGGTTTGATGACCGAAGCTCAGCAGTTTGTCAAGATTGTCGAAGCAGCAGGGCTAGTGCCCATAGGGGTGGCTTGTAAAATTGGTCGTACAGACAAAACCCATTTGGGTATACCCGAGGAAGGTAAAGTTCGTCCTGGCGGTTTTGAAGGGATATGTAACCCTGTCCTCCAGGCGCTAAGCTTAAACGAGGAGCAAACCGACATCAATGTCATTATTGGGTTATGTGTAGGACACGACTGTCTCTTTACCAAATACTCGGATGCGCCAGTAACCACCCTGGTAGCCAAAGACCGGGTGATGGCCCATAATCCCGTAGGAGCTTTATATAATCTCAACGGTTATTGCCGCCGTCTGTTGCACTTGGAGGAGACGAAGTAGTCGAAAAAAGCCCCGCCCATGAAGATGAGCGGGGTTTTTGGCGCTTGGGTATATACTTACACTTTGTAGTCCTCTTTTTTAATATCGATATAAGTGTTAAACCAATCCATAAAGTGCTTTAGACGATCTTCCCGTAAGGCAGGGTTGCCGCTGCCGGGCAAGCTATGGCTGGAGTGGGGGAAGCGAACAAGCCGCACGGTTTGACCCAGTTTCTTTAGGGCTACGAAAAGCTGCTCACCCTGCTCGATAGGACAACGGTAATCTTCTTCGTTGTGGGAAATGAGCAAGGGGGTAACAACATTCTTCACATAGGTAATGGGGGAGCGTTTGAGCATTTCATCGTAGTCGGTGAGAGGGTTGGCACCATGCTGGCTATCGCAGAAGCTGTAGCCGATATCGGAACAGCCAAAGAAGCTAACCCAGTTGGAGATGGAGGCTTCCGTGATCGCTGCCTTGTAACGGTCGGTATGTCCCACAATCCAGTTGGTCATGAAACCACCGTAGGAGATGCCGGTGACCCCCAGGCGATCCGCATCGATACCGGGGTCGGTAGCAATGGCATGATCTAGCGCCAGCATTAAGTCACGATAATCTCCCTCACCATACTTGAGAATGACTCCCTGCTGGAATTTTTGTCCGTAGCCTAAGCCCCCTCTGGGGTTGGTGTAGAAGACATAATACCCGGAAGCTGCCATCAGCTGGAAGGTATGGTTAAAGGTAAAGCCATACATATTGGCCGGACCACCATGAATAATGTGTAGTAAGGGGTATTTCTTACCCTCTTGCCAACCTATGGGCTTCATAACCCAGCATTGCAGATCTAGCCCTTCATCCCCTTTGCACCAATAGGAGGAGGTTTCGCTAAGATGGACATCCTTCAGCCAGGTATTGCTGGAGTAGAGTAGCTCTTCGCTTTTATCTTCCAGCTTTAAGAGGGAGAACTCTCCGACTTTTAAGGGATCGCTCCAGCCTACTAAAACTTCCTTGCCGTTGGGGTGCAGAGACCAACCAAAAACGTGCCTTTCCCCTGAGGAGAGCTGCTCCACCTTGCCGTCAATACCGATGCTGTGGAGATAGATACCACCATAGCGGTTGGAAGTGGCTAAAATTTTGCTCCCGCAGGGGAACCAAGTGAGAGCAGTAGAGGAACCAGCATCCCGACTCATGTCGGTATACATCCGTTCATTAAAGCCGTGGTCGGCCTGAGCGGTGATACATTTGGTTTCCCCACCTGCTGCCGGAATAAGCCAAATACGGGTGATATTACCTCCCAAGTCTCCCCATTCCGGCTCTTTGAGAGAGGATAGGTAGGCGATATTCTTGCCATCGGGCGACCAAGAGGGGGCCATGCAAGATTGGTCGCCCAGGGTGAGTTGGTGCAACTCGCCACCGCTGGCGGGAGCAATCCAGAGGTTCGCTTCGGCGGTGGTGCCATCAGGCTTGTTGGCACGAGCAGCGGAGAAGACCAGCTTGCTGCTGCAAGGTGCCCAGGAGAAACCGCCATGCTGCCAGTTCCCCTCGGTGAGCCTGGTGATCTTGCCGTCGGAGAGCTGCAGTACCCAGATATGAGCGTAGTAGTTATCGAAGAAACCAGCTCCATCCGTGCGATAGTGCAAGTTATCGACAATAAGGGCGTGCTCTCTTTTGTATTTGGCGGCATCTTCCCGCTCTTTCTGAGTGATGGGCTTATACATTTTGTCTAGCTCATCATCCCGGTGCATGCGGGCAGAGAAGGCAATTTTGGTGCCATCGGGAGACCAAACTGGGTTACCGGCACCGTTGCGCATAAAGGTTAGCTGAGTGGCTTCGCCACCTGCCATGTTGAGGAGCCAAATTTGGTTACCACCGGCGCGGTTAGAGACAAAGGCCAGCTTGCTACCATCGGGAGACCAACGAGGGGTAGTATCTCGGGTGCCGTTAGTTATTTGGCGCGGCACCCCCCCTGGGATGGTGGGTGCCAGGTAAACTTGGGCGCGATACTCTTTGGTTTCTTCATAACAGTAAGAACGGGTTAGAGCATACTGGGAACCGTCCGGGGAGAGAGCAGGATCTACAAACCATTCGAAGGAGTAAAGGTCTTTAATGGTGATTTGACGCAAGTCTTGTTCCTCCTTTTTTTGTGGTATTAATGTTACCAACAGTTACCGACCGTGCGAGGGAAGGGGATAACATCACGAATGTTGCTAACGCCGGTGACATACATAAGCATCCGCTCGAGACCTAAACCGTAACCGCTATGGTAGACTCCCCCGTAGCGCCGCAGCTCCAGATACCACCAGTAGCTATCCAGGGGCATCCCGTTTTCGGTAATGCGCTGCTTCAACAGCTCCAACCGCTCTTCTCTTTGGCTGGCACCCACAATTTCGCCTACTCCAGGCACTAGGAGATCGGTAGCTGCCACCGTGCGCCCGTCGTCGTTCAAGCGCATGTAGAAAGCTTTAATCTCTTTAGGGTAATTGTAAACAAAGACGGGGCGTTGAAAATGGGTTTCCGCCAAATAACGTTCATGTTCTGTTTTTAAGTCGCAACCCCAAAAGACAGGAAACTCGAAGGTAGCTCCTGACGCCAGAAGCAAGTCGATAGCCTCGGTGTAGCTAACCCGAGCAAACTCGTTGTTTACTACATTCTGCAACCGTTCTAATAAACCTTTATCGGCTACTTCACTAAAATAAGCTACCTCCTCGGGGCACTCCTTAAGGACGGCGTTGACGATAGCTTTAACCAACCCTTCAATATTGACCATGTTGTCTTCTAAATCGGCGAAGGCCATTTCTGGTTCAATCATCCAAAACTCCGCAGCATGACGGGTAGTGTTGGAGTTTTCCGCTCGAAAAGTGGGGCCAAAGGTGTAGACGTTACGAAAAGCTAAAGCAAAGCACTCGGCTTCCATTTGCCCGGAAACAGTGAGATGGGTATGCTTGCCGAAAAAGTCTTGGGTGTAGTCGATCCCTCCGCTGGGTAAAGTAGGGGGTTTAGCGGCATCAATCGTCGTAACGGTAAACATTTCCCCAGCACCTTCGGCATCGGAGCCGGTGATCAGAGGGGCATGAACATAAACAAAGCCCAGCTCTTGAAAATAGCGGTGGATAGCATACGAGACTACGGAACGAACTCGAAAGACAGCAGAGAATAAACTACTGCGGGGACGTAGGTGGGCGATATCCCGCAAAAACTCCACCGTGTGAAACTTTTTTTGCAAAGGGTACTCGTTGTCAGAAGATGCTACCAGGTGCACGGCAGTAGCCTGGAGCTCGAAAGGCTGCTGCGCCCCAGGGGTAGCTACTAAGGTACCGTAAACTGCCAAAGCTGAGGCGATGGGGTACTTGGCAATTTCGGCAAAGTCTGGCAAGGAGTCGTTAAAAACGATTTGCAGGTTCTCGAAGAAAGAGCCGTCATTGAGCTCGATAAAACCGACAGTCCGGGAAGAACGGATGGTGCGCACCCACCCTTGCAAGGTGATCTCTTGACCCAGGAAGTTTCCTGTATCCCGGTAGAGAGCGCGGACAGGGGTGATTTTGGCAGGTGTTGCCATGAGATTACCTCCTTAAAAAATAGAAAAATAGAAAAAGCCCTCGTCATATTGGGACGAAGGGCTTTTTCGCGGTACCACCCAACTTGCCTATGCCATAGGGACATAAGCCAGCTTTAGCTAACGCTGTAACAGGCGCACCTGTCCGAGCCTACTGATGAGGGTGGCGATCTATTCTTAATGCCATACCTACGTTCGGGCGGAGACTCCAGGGTGTTCTTCACCTCGCGATGACAGTCGGATTTACACCATCTACCGACTCTCTGTATG